>CAYYWK010000313.1:0-4405 GCA_964475345.1 uncultured Desulfobulbus sp. | reverse complement strand
CTTCGACCCCTTCCGGGTCAGGTGGACTGAATATTCCAGGGTCGGATCCTTGCCGCTCGAACGGACGACCATCCTGCCGTCCTGCCGCGAGTGTCCGGCTATCTGCGAGAGCGGCCGGAGACCGCTATCGCCCTTTCCGGCGAGCAGGTCGATTTCCTCGATGCCAGCCTGGCGGATCCTCAGTACGTTGATTGTGCTGGTTCCCGCATACTGGTGCGGGTCGATGCGCAGCCTGCTGACGTCTGACAGATCTGTCAGGTAGAAGTTGTACGTCCTGCGGTCAGGCCTGACCAGAATCTCGCCCACCCGGCGTTCCGAGAATTCTTCCCCTTCCCCGGCCCAGTAGATCTTGAAGCGGGTCTTCCTCTCGACCTCGATCGTCAGGTCGACCTGCGCCCTGTCGATGACGAGCACCTGATAGAGGAGGCAGCCCAGCAGGCAGAGCACCGGCAGGAAGGCATTGCGGAGGAGGCAGGGCATCAGCTTCTTGTCAACATCGGCTGTTATTCGAGGCATGTACGTTCACAGTCGCCAGACTACCCGAAGCGCCGGAAAAATGCGATCACCTTCGGGTGGCTGGCAGGCAATTCGCAGAGACCGACACACGCCCGCACACAGGAGCCCTGCCGCAGTGCTGCCTGGTTCTGCGACGCATCCCGGCCTTCAAAAAGTCTCTGCTGTCCCGGTGGCCCGCTGCGGCACTTCGTGCCGAATTCCCCTTGTGGTTGGGAAAGTGCGGATATATCCTATGGATAGTGTAAAACAACCATTCACCAACGGCAGGCTGATGCAGCGTAGCCATGCCGGCACCATCGCAAGGGAAAGGAAACCTATGGAAAATAACACCAAATTCAACATCTGGTATATGCTGGCGGCGGTTTGGGGGGTACTGCTGCTGCAGAGTCTGATCTTCGACCAGTTCCGCGCCAAGATCATCCCCTACAGCGAGTTCATCCAGGCCGTCAACCAGGGCAAGGTGATCGAGATCGCCATCGGCCAGGATCGCATCAGCGGCAAAATGAAGAACGACACGGGGGATGGCGAGATCCTCTTCTCCACTGTGCGTGTGGACAGTGATCTCAGTCAGAAGCTGGCCCAGGCCAATGTCAAGTTCAGCGGCCAGGTCGAGAACACCTTCTTCAAGACCCTGCTTTCCTGGTTCGTGCCGATCCTGCTGTTCTTCGGGATCTGGTATCTGCTGATGCGCAAGCTCCAGGGGGGACAGGCGGGAATCATGAGTCTTGGCAAGAACAAGGCCAAGATCGTCGGCGAAAAGGATGTAGAGACCCGCTTTGGGGATGTCGCCGGGGCAGATGAGGCAAAGGAGGAACTGCAGGAGGTTGTCGATTACCTGGCCCACCCGCAGCGCTATCTCGAGGTTGGCGGCCAGATGCCGAAAGGGGTGCTGCTGGTCGGCCCTCCCGGCACCGGCAAGACCCTGATTGCCCGTGCCGTGGCAGGTGAGGCCGGTGTACCGTTCTTCTCGATGAGCGGTTCGGAATTCGTCGAACTGTTCGTCGGCATGGGCGCCGCCCGTGTCCGCGACCTGTTCGAGCAGGCCCGCGAGAAGGCGCCCTGTATAATTTTTATCGACGAGCTCGACGCCCTCGGCAAGGCGCGCGGGGCCGGCAACATCACCGGCGGCCATGACGAGCGCGAACAGACGCTGAACCAGCTGCTGGTGGAAATGGACGGGTTTGATACCCAGAAGGGGATCATCATCATGGCGGCGACCAACCGCCCGGAGGTTCTCGATCCGGCCCTGCTCCGCTCCGGCCGTTTCGATCGTCAGGTGCTGATCGACCGCCCCGATGTCAACGGCCGTGAGCAGATTTTGAAAATCCATGCCAAAAAGGTGAAACTGGAACCCGACGTTGATCTTCGTGTCATCGCCCAGAAGACCGCCGGGTTCTCCGGCGCCGACCTCGCCAACGCCGTCAACGAGGCGGCCCTGCTGACCGTGCGCAATGGGCGGAAAATGGTATCGAACAGAGATCTCGACGAGGCGGTGGACCGGATCGTCGGCGGTCTCGAAAAGAAGAACCGGGTCATCAATCCGCAGGAGAAGCGGATCGTCGCCTACCACGAGGTCGGCCACGCCCTGATCGCCGCGCTGACTCCCGGCTCGGAGCCTGTCCACAAGATCTCCATCATTCCCCGCGGACTGGCCGCCCTCGGCTACACCCAGCAGCGGCCCATAGAGGATCGCTACCTGATGAGCGCCGCCGAATTGCTGGCCAAGATCGACGTGCTGCTCGGCGGTCGGGTTGCCGAGAGGATCATGTTCGACAGCGTCACCACCGGCGCCAGCAACGACCTGGTGCGGGCCACCGATATCGCCCGGGCGATGATCGTCGAGTACGGCATGGGCAAGACGCTGGGGCTTTCCACCTATCCGCGGCAGCGCGGGCCGGTGTTTCTGTCGACCGAACACAGCTTTGGCGGAGGGCGGGATTACAGCGACGACACCGCGGCGCGGATTGACGCCGAGACCAAGGAGATCCTGGAACAGCGTGAGCAGCATGTCCTGGAAATTCTGAAGGAGAAGAAAGAGACCCTGGTGGCGATCGCCGAGAAACTGCTGGAGAAGGAGGTGCTGATGGAGGAGGAGTTCGTGGCGATGGTCAACGGGGGGTGATGCCCCGCTGCGGCCGGCAGGAACTTCCGGAATGCCCAAGGGCGAGCCTTCGGCGCTTGGGCTGCAGCATGTGATCCAGAGTTTTTAGAAGGACTTCTGTCTGCCGGCAGGGCTTACCGAGAGGAGGATGCCGGTTCAGACCTCTTTCCGATGCTGCCCGATTGCCCGGGCAGCATCGCCATGTATGCAGGTCATCTTTCTTCCGATTCGCTCTCCAGCGGCCGCATCTTGCCGATCAGTTTTGCCGGCAGCCATGGCATGCCGCTGATCAGCGACACCAGCACCGAGGCGGTGTAGGGGACGCACTGCACCCACAGTACCAGGGACCAGACCCGGATGTCGAGCATGGTGCCGTCCGGGCGCTTGACCACGATGGCGGCGGCCAGAGCCAGCGCGATCAGGAACAGCAGTTCTTCGCGGGAATCGATCAGGGCCTGCAGCAGGGCGTTGGCCTTGGCCCGTTTCGGTGTGCGGAAGAAGCCGACGCCGCGGGTGATGAAGCCGGTGAGCATCGCCCGGGCGATCACATGCGACAGCGCCAGGCCGGCGAGCCCCGCCGCCAGGCTCTGGCGCATGTTGGCAGACAGCCGCTGCCGGTAGAGGAAGAACATCTTCAGGCTCTTGAAGACGAAAAGTGTCAGCGGCAGTATGGCGAAGATGATATGCGGCGGGGCGATGTGCAGCGGAAACAGCACCATCGCCACGGTCCAGCCCAAGGCCGCGAAATTGAACAGCAGGTTGATGCCGTCGGCGAACCAGGGCAGCCAGCCGGCGATGAAGTGATAGCGCTGCCCGAGCGTCAGGTTGGTCGATTCCAGGCCGATCAGTTTCATCAGGTGGTGGCGGACGATGATCACCGCCCCGTAGGCCCAACGGAACCGCTGCTTCTTGAAGTCGATAAAGGTGTCCGGCATCAGGCCTTGGCCGTAGCTGTGCGGCAGGTAGGTGGCGGAGTAACCCTTCTCGAAGATCCGCAGGCCGAGCTCGGCATCCTCGGTGATGCACCATTCCGCCCAGCCGCCGATCTCGTCCATCACCGACCGGCGGACCATGGTCATCGTCCCGTGCTGGATGATGGCGTTGCGCTCGTTGCGGGTGATCATGCCGATGTTGAAGAAGCCGCGGTATTCGGCATAGCACATCGCCTTGAAGGCGTTTTCGGTGTCGTCGCGATAGTCCTGCGGTGACTGGACGATGGCCATTTTCGGATCGCGAAACTGCGGGACCAGGGCCCGCAGCCAGTTGCGGTCGACGATGTAGTCGCTGTCGATGACCGTGATGATCTCTGCGTCGGGGGCGGTCTCGCGCAGGGCGAAATTCAGCGCCCCGGCCTTGAAACCGGCCAGCGGATCGACGTGGAAGAAGCGGAAGTGCGGGCCGAGTTCCCTGCAGTATTCCTCCACCGGCTGCCAGACCGCCGGGTCCTTGGTGTTGTTGTCGACGATCACCACCTCGAAGTTCGGGTAATCCATCGCGGCAAGAGCGTCCAGCGTCTGTTTGAGCATGTCCGGCGGTTCGTTGTAGGCAGGAACGTGCACCGACACCTTCGGGGTGAAGTCCCCGTCCGGGTCCGAATCCGGATGCGGCAGGCGGCGCCAGTTTTTGGTCCACAGGGCTTCCGCCCACTCATGGGCCTCGGCGATGATGACGACGATGGCGCCTAAGGCGGCGAAGAAGAGGACGATGCCGACGATCAGGCCGCTGGTCGACATGTACTGTTGCGAGAAGTCGTAGACAATCCAGACGGCGAAGGTCATGATCGCCTGG
>CAYYWK010000312.1:0-4425 GCA_964475345.1 uncultured Desulfobulbus sp. | reverse complement strand
CACCCATCCGCTGAAGGACGACACCTTCGTGCTCGATTTCGTCAACGACCCGGATGAGATCCAGGAGGCGTTTCGCCAATATTACGACGGTTCGGTCATGGGCGAGGAAGTCGATCCTGACCGGCTGTACGAGGTGAAAGCCGAGTTGGACGGGTCGGGCATCTACCTGCACGACGAGTTGGACGAGTTCTCGCGCATCTTCTTTGCGCCCAAGCGCCGCCAAAGCCCGGCCGACCACAAGAACATGAACGCCCTGCTTGATCAGGCGGTATCCCGCTTTGCGAGTCTGCAAAACGAGGAAGAGGAAGAGGCGGAGCTGTGGCGCGGCAAGACCCAGGCCTTTCGCAATCTCTACAGCTTTCTGAGCCAGGTGATTCCCTACCAGGACAGCGATCTGGAGAAGCTCTTTACCTATCTGCGCCACCTGGCCTTGAAACTGCCCAAGCGCAAGACCGGGCCTGGGTACCAGTTCGATGAAGAAGTGGAGCTTGACTATTACCGGCTGCAGAAGATCAGTGAAGGTTCGATTAACCTGGCCGAGGGCTATGCCAAGCCGCTCGACGGACCGCGTGAAGTCGGTACCGGCGAGGTTCGCGAAGAATACGTCACGCTCTCCCGCCTCATCGACATCATCAACGAGCGTTTCGGTGCCGAGTTGAGCGAAGCGGATCAGCTTTTCTTTGATCAGATCGCCGAGGCAGCGAGCCAGAACGAAACCCTGCGCCAAGCCGCCGAAGTGAACTCCCTCGGAAAGTTCCAGCTGGTTTTCCGCCAGGTGCTGGAGTCCCTGTTCATCGAGCGCATGGAACTCAACGAGGAGCTGTTTACCGACTACATGAGCAAACCGGAACTGCAGGATGTGGTTTCCAAATGGCTGGGTAGTCAGGTTTATGACCGGCTGGGTGGTTCGAAAGACGGCATTGTCTATTCGAAGACGTGATGCGAAAGGGAGACAAGATGAAATATCAGCCACCCTATACCATCACCCCCGAAATCCTGAACCGGGTCGCCGCGATCAGCGAGACTATCGGGCGGTTGACCGTGCTCACCGATCAGGCCAGATCCTTGCGACTGCGACGCATCAACCGCATCCGCACCATTCACGGTTCGCTGGCTATCGAAGGCAACACCCTGAGCGAGGCTCAGATCACCGCGATTCTGGAGGGCAAGCGGATCATCGCCCCGCCCCGCGAGGTGCAGGAGGTGAAGAACGCCCTGGCCGCCTATGACCGGTTCAACAGCTGGAAGCCAGAGCACGAAAAGGACCTGCTGGAGGCGCACCGGATTCTGATGTCCGCCCTGATTGACAAGGCGGGAGTGTATCGGCACGGCGGCGTGGTGGTGATGGCAGGCAAGCAGGTGATCCACATGGCACCGCCCGCCGACCTGGTGCCGCAACTGATGGGTGACCTCTTCCGCTGGCTGGCTGCCACCGAAGCCCATCCGCTCATCGCCAGCTCGATCTTTCACTACGAATTCGAATTCATCCACCCCTTCGCCGATGGCAACGGTCGCATGGGGCGGCTGTGGCAGAGCCTGATCCTGGCCCGCTGGAATCCCCTGTTCGCCGACATCCCGGTGGAAAGCCTGATCTTTGAGCACCAGGCCGAGTATTACAAGACCCTGCAGGAGAGCACCCGGCAGACCGATTCCGCACCTTTCATCGCCTTCATGCTGCGGATGATCCTAGATACGGTGACCACCTCCGCCCCCCAAGTCAGCCCCCAAGTTACCCCCCAAGTCAGCGAGATGCTGGCGGCGATCCGGGGCGAGATGGGCCGCGAGGCGTTGCAATCCGCCCTGGGGCTTTCGGATCGCAAATCCTTCCGCGAGCGCTACCTCAAACCGGCCCTGGCCGACGGCCTGATTGAGATGACCATTCCCGACAAGCCCAACAGCCGCTTGCAGAAATACCGTTTGACCGACAAGGGTCGCCTGTGGCTGGATCAGCATGGCGATGGGTAAAACCGGGGGGAAGATATGGCACTGGACTACGCTACATTAGAGCTGCTCCGCCAAAACCACCCTGCGTGGCGGTTGCTGTGCGCACATCACGCGCCGCTGGTGGCCGGTTTTCTGCATCGGGTGTTCATCGTGCCCAATGTCCGCAATTTGTCACAGGCAGATCTGGTCGAGGCGTTGGAAGATGAGCTCTTCGCCCTGCGTGAGCAGCTGGGGGCAGACAGCTTTCCCGGAACCTCCCAAAGCTATCTCAACGACTGGGCCGAAAACGACAAAGGGTGGCTGCGCAAATTCTATCCACCCGGGACGGACGAACCGCACTTTGACCTGACTCCCGCGACGGAGAAGGCGTTGGCCTGGCTGGAAGGGCTGACCGAACGCGCCTTTGTCGGCACGGAGTCCCGCCTGCTGACCCTGTTCGAGCTGCTGCGGCAGATGAACGAAGGAAGCCAGACCGATCCGCAATTGCGAATCGCCGAACTGCAAAAACGCCGCAGCGATATCGATGTGGATATCGCCCGCATTCTGGCGGGTGATATCCCGCTTCTGGACGACACCGGTCTGAAGGACCGCTTTCAGCAGTTTTTACAGCTGGCGCGGGAACTGCTTACCGACTTTCGCGAGGTGGAGCACAATTTCCGCACGCTTGATCGGCGGGTGCGCGAGCGCATTGCCCTCTGGGAAGGAGCCAAGGGGGCGTTGCTCGAACAGATAATGGGCGAGCGCGACGCCATCGCCGATTCCGACCAGGGAAAGAGCTTTCGCGCATTCTGGGATTTCCTGATGTCCCAGTCCCGTCAGGAAGAATTGACCCGCCTGCTGGAACAGGTTTTGTCTCTTCCGCCGATCCAGTCCATGCGTCCTGAAACCCGTCTGCAACGCGGACATTACGACTGGCTGGAAGCAGGTGAACACACCCAGCGGACGGTGGCGAAGCTTTCCAAGCAGCTGCGGCGATTTCTCGATGATCAGGCCTGGCTGGAGAACCGCCGCATCATGGACATCCTGCACAGCGTCGAAAACCATGCGCTGGCGTTGCGCGAGGCGTTTCCGTCGGGGGATTTCATGCCTCTGGCCGAGACTTCCGCAACTGTTGAACTCCCCCTGGAACGACCTCTCTATCGGCCGCCGCTCAAGCCCGTTATTGCCGAGATGGCGTTGGACGAAGGGGATGCGGATGTGGATACGGCGGCGCTCTATGCCCAAGTGGTGGTTGACCGGGCCGAGTTGACCCGGAATATTCGGCAGGAACTCCAAGGGCGCAGCCAGATCAGCCTTGCCGAGGTGGTGACTCGCCATCCCCTCCGTCACGGTTTGGCGGAACTGGTTGCCTATCTGCAGCTGGCCGGAGAATGGCCGAAAACTGCCGTGGACGATGAGGTTCAGGAACAGGTGAGCTGGCAGATGGAGACCGGCGTCATGCGCCAGGCAACCTTGCCGCGCATTATTTTGCTGAGGAACTGATATGCATGTCGCCGATACCCCCCCCAACCATTCTGCCCGGTCGATCCAAGAACTCTCTTCCGTGGTGGTGCCTCTGCTCAAGGGTGTGCTTTATCAGGAGGACAACCCGGGATTGTGGGGCTCGCTGCTGCATCTGCAAGCGAGCGTTCGGGATTACGTCGCGGTTCTTGGTCTGGATCTGATGCTCGACGAGGCAGAAGGCTACGCTTTTTTGCGTTCCCGGCAGGATGAGGATGAGGACGGTCAGGCGGTCATGCCGCGCCTGGTTGCCCGGCGGCAGCTCTCCTATCCGGTCAGTTTGCTGCTCGCTCTTTTGCGGAAAAAATTAGCCGAGTTCGACGCTGGTGGCGGCGATACGCGTCTGATTCTTTCCCGTGATGAAGTGGTGGAACTGATCCGGATTTTTCTACCGGCGGGAAGCAACGAGGTGAAACTCATCGATCAGGTCGATGCCACCTTGAACAAGATTGCCGAGCTCGGCTTTATCCGCCGCTTGCGCGGGCAGGGGCAGATGATTGAGGTGCGGCGCATTATCAAGGCGTTTGTCGATGCGCAGTGGCTCACCGATTTTGACGAACGATTGGCGGAATATCGACAACAGCTTGCCGGGCGGCAGGAGGAAACGGATGGCTGAACCGATGTTTCTCGAATTCATGACAGATGATCAGCTGGCCGGTTTTCGCCTGCAACGGCTCGAGGTTTTTAACTGGGGAACCTTTGACGGGCGGGTCTGGACGCTGCGTCTGGGCGGGAAAAACGGTCTTCTCACCGGGGATATCGGTTCCGGAAAATCGACCCTGGTCGACGCCGTCACCACCCTGCTGGTGCCAAGTCATCGCGTCGCCTACAACAAGGCGGCCGGGGCCGACAGCCGCGAACGTTCGCTCAAGTCCGATGTGCTGGGGTACTACAAGTCGGAGCGGCAGGAAACCCTGGGCAGCGCCAAGCCGGTCGCCCTCCGCGACTTCAACAGGTATTCGGTGCTCCTTGGTGTTTTCC
>CAYYWK010000311.1:0-4425 GCA_964475345.1 uncultured Desulfobulbus sp. | reverse complement strand
GAAGATGTCGCGGTCTATGGCGTGTCCTCCCGATCAAGCCTTCAAGTCGAGGTGAAAAATGATGGCGATCATCGTGTCCTGTGGGCATTACGTTGTATGCCTGCGACATTCGGCACCGAAGTTTTTTCAATATCATTTCCTTCATCGTATCAATTGTTACGAAGCATCGAGAACGGCGTTGATCGCATTTGGCGACGATGGCCCGGTGGAAAATCAACTGAGCCCCCGCTCATTAATGGATAACAAAGCAATGCACCCGAGCCGCGAAGTCGGGTATTTTCACATGGCAAATCCCTCGTCGAGACCGGGTGATCGCGGTCGTTATGCCTGACATGAGAAGATGAAAATCTCGGAGTTGCTCGAGGTGCTTGACAGCGCAATCAATGAGCATGTCAGCCCGTTCCTGGCATCGCATGGGGCACGGCATACGACTGGAATATCCAATTTCGATGGGTATCCCGGTCCATCCTCCATTACTCTGCGACAGCATTCTCAAGTCGGCGACGGCATATTCTGGTGGGTCAACCGATTCGAGATAGGCCGCACGACATTCGACATCGGTTACGGAGACCGCGAAGCGCAAATTGAAACCATGCTCTACTTCGAAGGCATCAGAGACCGGTTTGCGCCGTGGGTACTCCTCGAATCATCCCGAGTGACTGACAAGCTGACAGTGACAGGAGAAATGTGGGTCCATAAACCCGGCTTTATGAGGAAGGTCATCGCCAGAATTGGCGATGGCTTGAAACAGCACTGGGGGATCCTGTCTTCACCAAGCGAAGAGATCATTGATCGTGCACGTGTACTGAGAGGAAAACTCATGATCTTTGCTCAGAATGAGCAACGTTGGCGAGATCGTGAGAGAGCCTGCGTCAAGGCATCCACAGCCTTCCATGCTGGAAACCCGGCTGAAGCTATTCGCTTACTGGGGCCATTTGAGCACGACAAGGAACCATCTCGATCGAGCAAGATGATGCTTGATATCGCGAGAAGGAAGATGTGAAGAGGCGAACAAGGCGCCGGATACTACCGCTCGCATGCGCACCGATCCCCAGCAATGACGTTGGGCTATAAAATGAACATCGTCAACATCCACCAAAGAGACTACGAACTGCCGCTCTCTGTCGTATCAGAAGCAGTCAATTCATTGTCTTCCCAGAATGACCTCCTGTGGCCCAAAGAAATATGGATGCCAATGGTTTTGGATAACGGGTTAAACCCAGAGTCCAGAGGTGGCCATGGCCCTATCGGGTACTTCGTTCAACAATACGAATATGGCAAATTCGTTGAATTTACGTTTACACGCCCGAAAGAGTTTGTCGGAACGCACAGGTTTGAACTGTCAGCATTAGGCCCCGGGAAAACACGATTACGTCATACCATTGACATGCAGGTTACTTTCAAAGGCGTTGTCATGTGGTATGTTGTCATAAAATGGTTGCATGACGCCTTGTTGGAGGACAGCCTCGACAAAGTCCACAATCTGAATCATACTTCCCACGTTCACAGCCCCCATGGCTTCTGGGTGAGAACTCTTCGCAACATGCTGAGAAAAAAGAAAAAAGCGAAACACACTGGTTAGCACCGTTCGTCGCCCTCGTCCGGACGGCGTGATCGTCACCGGCTGAGGTTTCGTTGCCAGTTCCAGCGCTGCACCAAGGCAAGGGTATCCTGGTACAACCGTAAAGGATGGAGTTAATCGAACCGCAAAGGAGCCACAGCGTAATGGCAGTCACCAGAATATTTCGCGTCCGGATCCATCCCGAACTGCAACGGGAATTCGAGGAAAAGTTCTCTTCTGTTTCCGTTCGTGCCGTAGAAAAGGCCACAGGATTTCTCGCGGCCTCAATCCTGAAACCCGCAACGTGGGCTCCATATGAATACGCCATGATTTCGCAGTGGGAGGATGAGGCAGCCCTCGAGGCCTTCGCCGGTGAGCAATGGAATCATGCTGTCATCCCGCCTGGGATGGAGAAATTCGTCGTAGAGTGTTGGGTCAATCACTATGTTTCGTGGGTTTGAGCCGCATATGCGCTCTAAAAAGGATGTCCCGACTGACGCAATTGCAGCCTTTTTCCGCGCCCCTCAGGATACGCGGTCGTGTGAGAAAAGATTGAATGACAGCTGAGATAGAAGCGTATATTTCGCGACAGCCTGAGAAAACCCAGAATGCCCTGCGGGAATTGCGGGCGATTGTTCGATCTGCCGCACCTGGAGTCACTGAACTCATCTATTACGGCATCCCTGCCTTTGCACTCGTTCAGGATGGGAAAAAAGTCAAACATATCATGATTGCAGGGTATACACATCATGTTGGCTTCTATCCGCACCCGGATGTCATCGAAAAATTCAAGGAAGAGCTCTCGGGGTATGCGTTTGCCAAAGGTTCCGTCCAGTTTCCGTTGCATACGCCATTGCCCAAAGCACTCATTATCAAAATGGTGCAGTATCGTCTATCGGAGGTTGCAGGATCCAAATAACCGGCAATTCAGCAGATTGCCCATCGCTCAACTGGATTCGAAAGATTCGCGGGCGAGTCTGCCGTGAGACCGTTCACTCTCTCTTGAGGTTATCGATGACCAGCAGGAAAGCCACACCCCCCTCTTCCTCAGCCGGAGAGTCGCCCGTCGACGCCTACCTCGCAGCGCTGCAGCACCCGCACAAGAAGGGCGTCGAGGCGCTGCGCCAGGCGATTCTCGATAGCGATGCGCGGATTCGTGAAGACGTCAAATGGAATGCCCCGAGCTTTTACCTCGAGGATCACTTCGCGACGTTCCGGCTCCATCCGGGATCAACCTTTCAGCTCATCCTGCATACTGGGGCCAGAGCCAAGGACAGCCCGAAGCAGTTCCGCCTGGAAGACCGGCAAGGCCTTCTGCAATGGGCGGCGATGGATCGCTGCATCATTGCGTTTGCATCCGCCTCGGACGCGATAGCAAAACGCGCCGAGGTGATACGGCTGGTGACAGACTGGATGGCACAACTTTAGGAGAATATTCGCCTGCTCCTACGCTCTTGCAGCGGACGCCGGCTGTCAGGCGCCGGTTGACGGGAAATGCCGCTCATACCAACATGGAATCGTAACATGAACTGCGAAGACAGGTCGAAAATAATCCATGCCTATATCTCCTGCTACAACGACTTCGATATCGACGGAATGCTCGAGCTGTTCCATGAAGATATTGAATTTACTCATATCTCTGATAACGACGTGTCAGTCAGTACCAGAGGGATAGAGGAACTCGGGGCATTGGCGCAGCAGGCGAGAACGCTCTTCACATTCCGCCGACAAACTCTCCGGGAAATTGAACATTTCAGCGACAAAACAGTCGTGTAAATTTCTTTCGCAGGGGTTGTGGCGATCGATATCCCCAATGGCGTGAAGAAGGGAGAAACGCTGAAAATGGAAGGGATTTCGGAGTTCAGATTTCGCGACGACAAGATTTCACAACTGATTGATATATCATAAAATATATTGCACAACCGGCCGCTTCGCGCGGCCCCCGAAACACCGCGAGCCAGGTGGTCCGGGATATTCGCAAACAGGAGAGGTGGATCCGTGCTGAAAATACCCGTTACTTTCGTGTTGTTCGTGTCTGTTGTGATCGCCTCCGCCGGCTGCTCGTCGAGGGCCTGGTATGAAGGGCTGCGGAATATCGAACGGCAGAACTGCCAAAAAATTGCAAGCACGACAGAACGACTGGAATGTCTGGAGAGGGAGGACGACATGTCCTACGAACGATATCAGAAGGAACGCGAAGCGTCACAGAAACCATAGCCTGCGGCTGTCTCACCGCGAATCTGCACACCTGCCGATTGCGCAGGCGGTGAAATTCGCCACGCTGTTCGAAATCGGCCAAAGGTCCTGCGACCTGGCTTAACGGTAAAGAACGAAAATGCACATCCACGGCATCGATCACCTGGTCCTCACCGTCAGAGACATGGAGAAAACCCTCCAATTCTACGCGACTGTTTTGGGAATGCAGGTCGTGCGCTTCGGAGAGGGTCGGGTTGCCCTGAAATTCGGCAATCAGAAAATCAATCTTCATGAACACGGCAGGGAATTTGAGCCGAAAGCCAGCCACCCCACGCCTGGTTCCGCCGATCTCTGCTTCATCACCACCCTGGACATCGATAAGGCCAAATCCTTCATCGAGCAGCACGGCGTGGATGTCATCGGGGGACCGGTCGACCGGACAGGCGCTACGGGTCCACTGGTGTCGATCTACTTCAGGGATCCCGACGACAACCTGATTGAACTGTCCAATCTCACGCATCACATCTCATAGCCACGAGTTTCGCGATTCACCCTGTTCTCGGCAGCAGCCGGTTGACACCGCCCTGCAGAGAACCAATATTCAGGTGAAGAACCACTGGCCGGGAGGGCCATGCGGGGGCAGGCCGACCCGCACTCCCCGCACCGCA
>CAYYWK010000310.1:0-4433 GCA_964475345.1 uncultured Desulfobulbus sp. | reverse complement strand
TCGAGCATCTGGCCTCGCTGCCGCCTGCCCATCAGCACTACCGCGCACTGAAGAAGGCGCTCGCCACCTATAGGGAAATCGCCGCCCGCGGCGGCTGGAAATCCGTTCCCGGCGGTACCAGCCTGCGACCTGGCGAGATCGACCCCCGCATCCCGGCCATCCGCACTCGTCTCCATATAACCGGCGACCTGGCGAAAATCGATCACACCGACACATTCTACGACAAGACCCTGCTCAAGGCCGTCATCGGTTTTCAGAAGCGATACGGACTCCAGCCGGATGGCATCATCGGCGCCCAGACCATCGCCGCGATGAACATCCCGGCCAAACGACTGGTCTCGCAGATTATCGTCAACATGACCAGGTGGCGCTGGCAGGCCCATGACCTGGGCAAGCGGTATGTCCTGGTCAATATTGCCGGCTACAACCTGCGGGCCTTTGCAGACGGGCAGACGATCATCGACATGCCGGTGATCGTCGGCGAGCTCGAGAACCAGACCCCGATCTTCAGCGACATGATCCAGTATGTCGAATACAACCCCTACTGGGTCATCACCAGGACCATCGCCAGCAAGGAGGAACTCCCCCGGCTGCAGGAGAACCCCCGCTACCTGGTCGACCGCAAGGTCCGGCTGTTCTCCAGTTGGGACGCCGACGCGGTGGAGATCGACAGCACCCGGGTCGACTGGCGGTCCATCACCCCCGAGCAGATGGCCCGCTACAAGCTGCGCCAGGATCCCGGCCCCCTGAACGCCCTGGGCACGATGAAATTCGTTTTTCCCAACCGTTTCGCCATCTACATGCACGACACCCCGAAACGGGACCTCTTCAGCCAGTCATCGCGGAGCTTCAGCCATGGCTGCATCCGCGTCAGCGACCCGGTGGGTCTTGCCGCGTTCGTTCTCGAAGAGGAAAAAACCGGCTGGAGCCCGGAAAAAATCCAGCAGACCGTCGACACCGGGAAACGCAAGGTGGTCAATCTGACGGTGCCGCTGTCCGTTCATCTCACATACCAGACATCATGGGTTGACAAAGAGGGGACAATCCATTTTAATAGGGACATTTATGGCAGGGATACCGAACTTTCCCTCGCATTATTGGAGAAAAACAACCATTTGAACAACTAGCCCAAGCCACCAGAAACCAGGACACCAGATGCGAACAAACGAGTCAATCAAGCGATTCTTCATGAGCCGGAGACGATTCCTCACCGCCTCGGCCCAACTGGCGCTCGGACTGCTCCTCAGTTCCCCCCTCGATGCCCTTTCCAGCCCGGCCGAGCCGCACATGCTCTCATTCATCCACACCCACACCGGAGAGCAGCTGGAACTCACCTACATCCCCGGCAGATATCCCCAGACGGCCAGATCACAGCTCAAGACTTTCCTCCGTGATTACCGTACCGGCGAGACCCATGTCATCGACCCGGCCCTGATGGAGATTCTCAGCAGAATACAGCGAATAAGCGACAGCAAGGGTGTTTACGAGGTCATCTCGGGATACCGCTCTCCGAAGACCAACTCCTACCTGCGGCGAAAAAGCCCAGGGGTCGCCAAGGACAGCCTGCATATGCAGGGAATGGCCATCGACGTGCGGCTGACCGACGTCCGGACCCGAGATGTGCGGGATATCGCCAGACAGCTGCGTTTCGGTGGCGTCGGCTACTACGCGAAATCGGACTTCGTCCACCTCGACACCGGTCAGATCCGCTGCTGGTAGACGCCTCGCCAGCCGCAGCCTCCGGCCGTAACACCTCTTGGCCGAACCATCAACGCTCCGGTCGTCCCCTGCATCAATGGCCATCGACATTGAGTATTTCCTCGAAACGGTCGCCCGATCTGTTGCCGGGACCAGAACACCGGTCGTCGACCTGATCGCCGTCCAGACCAAGGACCCGTTCAAGGTCCTCGTCGCCACCATCCTTTCCGCCCGCACCAAGGACGAAGTGACTGCCTTGGCCTCTGAGAGGCTGTTCGAACAGGCGGATACCGCCGCACGACTCGAGCTGCTGAGGGAAGAGGACATCGCCAGGTTGATCTATCCGGTGGGTTTCTACCGTAGCAAGGCCCGCCACCTGCGGCAGTTGCCGGAGACCCTGCGGCGGTTCGTTGGCCGGGTCCCAGAGGAGATCGACGAATTGCTCACCCTGCCGGGAGTCGGCCGCAAGACCGCCAATCTGGTGCGCAGCGTCGCTTTCGGCAAACCGGCGATATGCGTCGACACCCATGTCCACCGGATCGTCAACATCTGGGGATACGTCGACACGGATTCCCCTTTGGCTACCGAAATGGCCCTGCGCCGGCTTCTTCCCGAACAGCACTGGCTCCGGGTCAACTCGCTGCTGGTCGCTTTCGGCCAGTCCCTCTGCCGCCCAGTCGGCCCCCACTGCGACCTTTGCCCGCTGCTCGGACAATGTCCGCAGATCGGGGTGACCCCGAGAAAAACCATGAAGAAACCTCCAGCCGGCAGCGCCCGGCCGCTCCGTCTCGTATCCTGGAACGTCAACGGCATCAGGGCCGTGGAAAAAAAGGACTTCAACGGACTGCTGGCAGGATTTGCCGCCGACATCGTCGCCGTCCAGGAGACCAAGGCCCATCCCGAGCAACTCTCCTTTGAGCTGAAGGAAATCGACGGGTATTCCTCCCACTGGCACAGCGCCGAACGCAAGGGGTATTCAGGGGTCGCCACCTACAGCCGTCTTGAACCGCTGGAGGTCATCAGCGGCATCGGTGCCGCCGAATTCGACTGCGAAGGGCGGGTGCTGACCCTGGAGTTCCCGACGTTCTACCATATGAACATCTATTTCCCGAACAGCGGCGAAGGCCTTAAGCGCCTCGATTACAAGATCCGCTTCAACCATGCCCTGAGCGATTTTGCCCGTCGCCTGAGCGAGAGAAAAACCGTGATCCTGTGCGGTGACTTCAATGTCGCCCATAAGCCGATCGACCTGAAAAACCCCGAGGCCAATGTCAGAAACGCCGGTTACACCCCTGAGGAGAGGGCCTGGATGGACTCGTTCATCGAGGCCGGTTTCGTCGACACCTTCAGGATGTTCAACCAGCAGCCGGATCAGTACACCTGGTGGAGCTACCGCTTCAACGCCAGGGCGAAAAACATCGGGTGGCGCATCGACTATTTCTGCATCGATACAAACAGCCGCCACAAAGTGGTCGACGCCGCCATTCTCCAGGAGGTGATGGGCTCCGATCACTGCCCGGTCCAGCTCGATTTCCTCGCCTGATTCGCCGCACCCGGACCTGAACCCGGCCGTGCAGTCGCAGCAGAAGCCAGCCGTCAACGGCAGGGAGCGATACGCACGCCAGCGCCGCTTTCCGTCAGGTGTTCGAGCAATTTGCGGTGGCCGGCGGGAAAGGCATACTCCTGCAGCTCTTCCGGGAACACCCAGCGATACCGCTGGGCCGCCTTGAGCCGGACACTGCGCAGACCATCCGCCAGCCTGCAGAAGAAACAGTGCAGCACGACCTTGTAGCGGGTGTAGAAGTGGGTAACGGTAATGATGTGGACATCCACTACCACGTTCAGCCCCGTCTCCTCCAGGTATTCACGCACCACGGCGTCTTCCGCCCGTTCACCGTCTTCCAGCCGTCCCCCGGGAAATTCCCAGAGCCCGCCCCAGATGTCTTCGGCCAACCGCTGCTGGATGAAGACCTTCCCCTCATCGCAGAGAATCGCCGTCGCCATCTCGATCAGGATGGTTTTTCTGCGATCTTCAACGACCGGGCGGTCGGCTGTCGTACCACGCAACCGCGCCAGGCAGTCCTCCGCCAGCGGGCAGCGCGGACAGGAAGGATTTCTGGGGGTGCAGATCATCCCCCCGAGATCCATCATCGCCTGGTTGAACGACCGGGACTTGCCCGGGGGAAGCAGGGCTGCCATCAACTCCTCGATCCGCCTCCGGCAGCGGCTCCTGCGCACCGGTTCGTCAAGGTCGTAGAGACGGGCGATGATCCTGGCGACATTGGCATCGATCACCGGAATATCCCGGTTGCAAGCAATGCTGGCAATGGCCGCGGCAGTATACGGCCCGATTCCCGGCAGGGTAAGCAGAGTCGCCTCGTCGCATGGAATCTGCCCGCCATGCTCTTTCACCATGGCCTTCGCCGCGCGGTGCAGGTTTCGTGCCCTGGCGTAATAGCCAAGCCCTTCCCAATACTTGAGAATTTCCTGCTCATCAGCGTCAGCGACCGCCTTGAGATCGGGGAAACGGGATATCCAGCGGTTGAAGTAGGCAACCCCCCTGTCCATCTGCGTCTGCTGCAGCATGATTTCAGACAGCCAGACATGATAGGGATCATAACTCTGTCGCCAGGGGAGCTGGCGCTGTGTCCTGAAAAACCAGGCGAGCAGCCGGCGTCGCAGTGTTTCGTTGGGACCGCTCATCTTACAACCCCATCGCCTGCAGCAGCATCAGC
>CAYYWK010000309.1:0-4436 GCA_964475345.1 uncultured Desulfobulbus sp. | reverse complement strand
GGCCGCCAGATCGTTTTCGCCCGGGCTACCGGCGACCCGGAAATGCTCCTGTACCTTTCTCCACTTGTAGCCAGCGGCAATCCGCTCGATCTGCATGATGGCACCTCGCCCGTCGTTGCCGGCGCAGACGAAGATGACATAGGGCAGACCGATGGTCCTGTCCTGTGCAGAGACGAAGGTTCGGTCGAAAAAATCCTTGATCATGCCGGCCATCGTGCCGAAGTACTCGGGGGAGCCGATGGCTATCGCATCGCAGCCGAGCAGGTCGTCGATGCCGGCTTCGCCAGCCCGTTTGAGAACCGTCGCGATCGCCTCTTCCCTCGCTGCTCCCCTGGCGAAATGCCGGGCCATTACTTCCATCGTGCCGCCCTGGGAGTGGTAGATCACCAGGATGGTCTTTTTGCCGGATGTCACGCCAAGTCCCGCAGTCTCCGCCCTACCTGCAGGCGAAGAAGGTAACGTAGCGGTCGATCTCGGCGATGCCGACCCTGTTCAGCCGTGCATTCAGCATGTTGTCGTTATGATCCTCCGAGCGCCGCCAACCCTCGAAGAGGGACTGCGGCGATCTGTAGTTCCAGGCGACATTTTCGACGCAGAGCCAGCTGCCGGACTGTCGGTGGCGTGTGTTGAAGCCGCGGTGGCTGGCCCGCTCGCTGCGGAACATACTGATGCTGTGATCCCGGGCCAGCTGCGCCAGGGCAGGGTCCCATTGCAGGCCGGCCAGGCCGCAGGCTGACCGGTAGCGATTGATCCGGTCAAAGAGCATCAGGCTGTACTGGTCGGGTGTTTCTTCAGGAAAGGGGATGGGTTTCGGCGTGCAGGCCGACAGTGCCACCAGGGTGACGAGGACGGAGAGCGTCAGTTTCATCAGGAGGTCGTTTCCGGGTTGCCTGTTCTCGGGATGCCCGTCAAACCGGGTTGCAGGGTTGGGCTGCCGGCCCCGGTGAGCAGAAGGACGATTTGCGCAGCCGTTACCGCCTTGGCGTACTCATTTCTGAACCTCTCATATCTGTCTGGATATGTCCAGAAGATTGTTACGGTTTATGCTGAGTCTGGAGGATTGCGATCATGCCTTCTTTTTCCTTGAAACCTTACTCAGGCAGTTCCGTAAGGGACGACTCCTGCAGGTGGCGGAAGAGGCTGCGGAGAGGTTGGAGCATGGCCTGGCCGCCAGGCACTTGCGCTTCCCAAGGAGTTGACCGGTGGCGGAGTGCTGTGCTGAGGAAATGTTGACCAATGGTTTCACGCCCGCAAAAGGTGGCCATGCAGATGGATTTTGTCACTCCCACCTCTGGGGAAGTGACAAAAACCAGAGTGTCAGCGATATCTTTATGGCTCAGCGCAGGAGGGAAGGTCGAAATTGTGCTTGAGTTGGGCGATCTGCATTCCGAGCGGAATACATGTCTTGCCATCCAGGCAGCTGTCGGCCTCGTCGGTTTCGATAAACGTCCGTAGATGATGTTCCCCGCGATGCAGGTCCACTGCCCAGGCACCGAGCTGCTCATCGTATTCCACATCGAAATCGACACCGCAGGCTCCTGCCCGGGGAAACACCTCCTCTATCTTCCGGCATAGCTCTTCACGGTTTGTCATGATCATCACCTCCTCTGTGACGAAGGGATTGTCCGGCAGCTGTTGATGCTGCCGATACAGATACTATAAGGACAAGAGAGGAATTGACAAGAACGGGCGATGGAGGTTGGGCTGGTGGTTTCCGAGCCTTCCCTGTCGACGCAGCCGATGCCTGTGAACGGACACCGCGGTAGTTCAAGGAATCCACAATGTGCAGAAAATCAGGAACCTGAGACCCGACATCGACCCGACATGGCCATGATACGCGGCCAGGCGGGACCCCGTTCGCCCTGATGTCCGCTTTCCTGCTGTCGGGAATTGGACTATCGTCTGAACAGAAGGGAATGGTTTATCCCCGAGAGGAGGCTGAGTTTTCTCTCTTCTGGCACAGCCAGCCTGCCGGTTGGGATCAGGTGGCACTTGAATATCACATTGAATGAGCAACAAGGAGGAGTGCGATGAAACGAACAGCCTGGCTCGGTGTCATGCTGATGGTCGTCCTGACGGGGACGGTATCTGCCGCGGCGGCAGCGGAATGTTCCGGCGCCTGGCGTGTCCTGCCGAACTACCGAGGCGGTGGCGGCGGCCCGTGTGCGGCCATCGGGCTGAATACCCATCAGGCAGTCTGCCAGCCGGGGCAGAGGTACGCCACCTATTGCGACGATGCCTCGGGTGGCCGTTATCGAACCTGTCAGAGCAGCATACCCTGTTATGGCGGAGGGCACAGGGATGACTACGGGCACCGCGACTATGACGACGACTGGCGTGATGACAGAAGGGAATGGCGATATGACCGTCGCGAACAACATCGGGACTGGAGGGAGTCGCGGCGGGACGACTACCGGAATGAGCGGCGGACATATGGCCTCGACTGCACCCAATGGGATTATCGGGCTAACCGTCCGTGTCCTCCAGGGACCGTCAACCGCGACTGCCGAAACGACTGCGGGCGAATCTGGTAGGATCGGCGCAGTCTGACGGAGGGCGGATATCGACGCCGGTGGGCGATGCCTCCGGCCTCAGTTGCCGGTGTGCCTGGCGACCAGCTGCCTATCCAGCACCGGGGCGATGCAGCTGCGCACCACGTATTCGGAGGCCGGCAGGGTGAAGTGACCGTAATCATAGGTGATCAGTCCTTCCTTGGGGTTGCCGTCGAGATAGGTCAGACAGCCCTCCTCGTTGCAGAGGCGGTCGACCAGCGAGATGTAGGTGAGCCGGGCGGAATTGCCGTAGCGCTCGTTCAGAGCCCGGTCGGTCTCGAACACCGACCGGCGCAGGTGATGATTGAGGCGCTGCGGCACGTTCCCCCAGTATTTCTTGAGGATCAGTTTGTACAACGAAGGTTGCCACTGGGGGACCGGGCCGATCAGCAGCACATGGCGGACCCCGAGCTGGTGCAGCCTGGCGGCCAGGGCCTCGAAATCGGTCGAAAGGTGGCCGGCCGACTGGGCGAGGATGACCGTACCGGGCCGGACGGCGGCAATCTTTTCCATGGCGAAGCGGTTGGCGCGGTTGCATGTGCCAAGGGCATCGTGTTCACGGTCCGACAGTGAAGGCGTGCAGCCTGAGGAACCCACCTGCAGAAGGGAAACGTCAGCCGGCAGCGTTTTTTTGAGGCCGTGGTTGAGATGCTGGGCATGGGAGTCGCCCCACAGGAAGACTGCCCTGTCAGAGTGCGGGGTGTAGCAGCTGCTGTCGATGGCTGGTTTGACCCTGCGCTTCATGATGTCGTAAAAGTTGCACTGGTGGCGGTCCTCCTGCAGCAGGTTGAAGCCCATGGTGTAGCCCCAGCCGAAGAAGGCGCTGTACTCGGCCCGGTCCTTGATCCGGAAGGCGGCGCCGTCGGCGAGATGGATGACGCAGCCGGCGGCCAGCAGTATCGTCATGCAGCCGGCCAGCGCCGGGACAACCCTTTGCGGCCTGAAGCGGAAACGGATCGGCCGCTCGATCAGTCTGTAGGTCAGCCAGGCCAGCAGCACGCTGAGACAGAGGATGGCAAACCGCAGCCAAGGCGTTGGGGGATCGACGCTGACGATGCGTTGCAGGGACAGCAGCGGCCAGTGCCAGAGGTAGAGCGGGAAGCTGATCAGGCCGACGAACACCATCAGCGGATGGGCCAGGATGACGCGGTTGATCCAGCTGGCAGGACCTGCGGCAATCAGCAGGAAGGTCCCCAGCGTCGGCAGCAGGGCCCACCAGCCGGGAAACGGCCGTCCCCCGCCGAGGATCAGCGATGCCGCGACAATCGCGGCAAGGCCAAGGACTGCCGCGGCGTTGCGCAATATCCCCAGGGTCTTGATTCCCGCTCCCGAGAAATACTGCCTGCCACCAGACGCCGGAAGGAAATAGGCGAGGGCGCAGCCTGTCATCAGTTCCCAGAAACGGGTGAAGGGGAGGTAGAAGGTGGAAACCGGCTGGTCATCCACCCGGCTGATATTGAGGGTGAACGATCCGGCAAGCAGCAGCAGGATCAGCGCCGGTGGCGCCGACCGTTTTTTCCACGCCGCGACGAGCAGCAGCGGCCAGATGAAGTAGAACTGTTCCTCGATTCCCAGCGACCACAGGTGCAGCAGGGGCTTCAGTTCCGCCTCGCTGTCGAAATAGCCGGCCTCGCCGAGGAGGACGAAGTTGGAGACGAATCCTGCGCCACCAGCCACATGGCGGCCCAGTTCGGCATACTCGTCCGGCAGCAAAAGGAACCATCCGAGCAGGGCGACGGATGTCAGCACCAGGGCCAGCGCCGGGAAGATGCGCCGGATCCGCCGGGCATAGAAATCGGCGAACCGGAATCTTCCGGATCGCAGGTCGGCCATGATCAGCCCGGAGATCAGGCCCGAGCAAAGCGTGCCGCGGCTGAAATTCAG
>CAYYWK010000308.1:0-4455 GCA_964475345.1 uncultured Desulfobulbus sp. | reverse complement strand
GCCCGCGACATCAACAAGGAGACGCACCGCGCGATCGCGGTCATCGGCGACGGTTCGATGACTGCCGGGCTGGCCTTCGAGGCCCTGAACCACGCCGGGCATCTTGACCGCAACCTGATCGTCATCCTCAACGACAACGAGATGTCGATCTCCCCCAACGTCGGCGCCCTGTCCTCCTTCCTCAGCCGCAAACTGAGCGGCAAGACGATGCGGCGGGTCAAGGCCCACATCGAGGAGCGGCTCGGCCAGCTCTCCAACGTCGGCGAGAACATCCTCAACGTCCTGCGCAAGAGCGAGGAAAGCTTCAAGAGCTTCTTCACCCCCGGCATGCTCTTCGAGGCCCTGAAATTCGACTACATCGGGCCGATCCAGGGCCATCAGCTGGAAGATCTTATCGAGACCTTCGAGACCGTCCGCGACAACAGCCACGGGCCGGTGCTGATCCATGTGCTGACCAAGAAGGGCAAAGGCTACCTGCCGGCTGAAACCAACCCGGGCCTTTTCCATGGGGTCGGCCCCTTCGACATCGCCAGCGGCAAGCCCCGCTCCTCGAACGGCTCGGTCAGCTACACCGAGGTCTTCGGCAGCACGATGATCCAGATGGCGATGAGCGACAGGCGGATCGCCGCGATATCGGCGGCGATGGTCACCGGCACCGGTCTGACCAGTTTCTCCCAGCAGTTCCCGGAGCGCTTCTTCGACGTCGGGATCGCCGAGCAGCACGCCGTGACCTTTGCCGCGGGGCTCGCCTCGCAGGGCATGCGTCCGGTGGTCGCCATCTATTCGAGCTTCTTTCAGCGGGCGCTGGACCAGATCATCCACGATGTCTGCATCCCGAAACTGCCGGTGACGCTGGCCATCGACAGGGCGGGGGTGGTCGGCGACGACGGTCCCACCCACCACGGCGTCTTCGATCTCTCCTTTCTCCGCTTCATCCCCAACCTGGTGCTGATGGCCCCCAAGGACGAGCAGGAGCTGCAGCACATGCTCTATACCGCCGTCACCCTCGGCGGCCCGGCCGCCGTCCGCTATCCGCGCGGGCCTGGCGAAAAGGTCGAGCTGGCCACGACGCTTCTCAAGCTGCCGATCGGCCGGGGGGAACTGCTGGCCGAAGGCGGCGACGTCCTGCTGCTGCCGGTGGGGAACCGCGTCCACCCGGCGCTGCGGGCGGCCGACGGCCTGCGCAAGGTCGGGATCAACGCCGCGGTCATCAACCCCCGCTTCATCAAGCCGCTGGATGCCGAGCTGATCTGCACCTGGGTCAGACGCACCGGCAGGCTGATCACCATCGAGGACAACGCCAGGCAGGGCGGTTTCGGCAGCGCCGTGCTGGAAATGCTCAGCCAGCACCATGTCGGCCCCGTCTCCTCCTGCTGCCTCGCCTATCCGGACGAGTTCATCGAGCACGGCCCTCAGGCGGTGCTGTGGAAGAACCACCACCTCGACTCCCCTGCCATCATTGCCGCGGCGATTGCGATGATGAACCGGGAAGGCTGAGCGCGCTGCCTGCAATCATGCCGCAAACGCCCCGCTCCCCGGAGCCTCCCCTATGAAAATCCTCGCCGTGGCCGACCGTGTCACCCCGACACTGGTGGAGCCGGTCATCGGTTCCGGAGACCTGGAAGGCATAGGGATGATCGTCTCCTGCGGCGACCTGCCTCCGGAGTACCTGACCCGCCTGCGGACACGTTACGACGTCCCGCTGTTCTACATTCTCGGCAACCACGACCTGCGCTACGCTGCCTCGCCGCCGCAGGGCTGCCTGTGCATCGACCGGCGCATCGTCAGGCACGGCGGCCTGCGGATCCTCGGGTTTTCCGGCAGCCGGTGGTATAATGGCAACAGCAACCAGTACACGGAGAAGGAAATGGCCTCCTTCATCCGCCGGCTGCTCTTTTCCCTGTGGCTCTCGCGGGGGGTCGACCTGGTGGTCACCCACGCCCCGCCCCGGCATGTCCACGACGCCGAGGACCGCTGCCACAGGGGCTTCGCCAGCTTCAACACCTTCATTGCGCGCTGGCGGCCGGCCTGCCTGGTGCACGGCCATATCCACGCCCTCTTCCCCGACGACAGCGCACGGGTGACAACCGTCCATTCCACCAGGGTCATCAACAGCTATGGCTTCTGTACCTTCGAGATTTAACCCGGCGCGGGTCCTGAAAAAGCTCTTCGGCAACGAGGCCGAGGGAGCTCGATGCGCGCCGCGTTTCGACGAGCGCCAGGAAGACGAGGAGGCCTACACCTCGGTCAAGCGCGGCACGAAGATGGTGCCGATCGACCGGATCGTCGGCAGCGTCGGCCGCTACCACGATTTCGACAGCCGCTTCCAGCCCCGCAACCCGGAGACCGACGAACGCGAGGAGGCCATCCTCAGACTGATGCAGGAAGGCCGGAGCCTGCCGCCGATCTCGCTTTACCAGATCAAGGACGAGTACTTCATTCTCGACGGACACCACCGCTTCTCCGCCGCCCGCAGGCTCGGCCACAAGGAGATCAGCGCCTGCATCCTCGAGCTGCTGCCGTCAAAGGATACCCTGGAGAACCAGCTCTACCTGGAAAAAATCGACTTCCGCGACCGGGCCGGGCTCAGCAAGACCATCGACCTCACCGAACCCGGCCAGTTCCACCTGCTCGAGGAACAGATCAGGGAACACCAGGCCTTCCTGGAGAAGGAGAGACGGCAGGAGATCAGCTACGAGCAGGCAGCCGCCGACTGGTACCGCTCCATCTACCACCCTCTGGCAACCCTGGTCCGCAACAGCGGCCTCATCCAGTCGTTCAAGGGACGGACCGTCGACGACCTCTACCTGTACATCTCGGTGCAGCAGTGGCTGAAGGGCCGCTCGCGCACCTACGGAATCGGCATCGATAAACTGATCCCCAAGAACATGGAGGAGTTTCGGAAGAAAATGGCTGAGCGGAAAGAGCAGGACTACCCCGAGATGAAGCGGCAGATCACCGTCTTCATCCTGATGAATGTCGAGGGGATTCACGAGCAGAAGATCATCGACAAGCTCCTCGAACTGCCGGAGATCCGCGAGGTTCACTGCGTCCATGGCTCCATCGACATCATCGCCAAGGTAACCCTGACCCTCGACCTGCTGACCTCGGACGCCGAGTTGCTCTCCGAGTTCACCAACGCCACCATCCGCAGCTGGAAGGGCGTCATCTCCACCCAGACCCTGCTGCCGGGGTTTTCCCGGGTCAAGGACGACGACCGCTGCTTCATCTGAGAGGCACCCGGAAGATCGCCGCCCCTCACGCAGCCGACCGCCGGGCCAATCATCGGCAGCGGCGTGCGCAGCGGGGAAGGCCTGGACCGGTGCGGCTGGGCACCGGCCGCGGCTGCTAGACCTGGAAATACCCCCGGTACCACTCGACGAAACGGCTGATCCCGAACTCGAGCGTCGTTCCCGGCTTGTAGTCGAAATCCCTGACCAGGTCATCGACATCGGCGTAGGTCGCCGGCACATCCCCGGGCTGCATCGGCAGGAAATTCATCTCGGCCTTGCGCCCGAGACAGTTCTCCAGCACCTCGATATAGCGCAGCAGCCTCTCCTTGCTGTTGTTGCCGATATTGTAGACCCGCCACGGACAATAGGACGTCGCGGGATCCGGGCTGTCGCCGCGCCAGTCGGGGTTGCCGGCCGGCACCTGGTGGATGACCCGGTAGACGCCCTCGACGATGTCATCGATGTAGGTGTAGTCGCGCTCCATCTCGCCGTTGTTGAAGACGTCGATGGGCCGGCCGGCCAGGATCGCCTTGGTGAACAGGAACAGGGCCATGTCCGGGCGCCCCCATGGCCCGTAGACCGTGAAAAAGCGCAGGCCGGTGGTGGGCAGGCCGAACAGGTGGCTGTAGGTGTGGGCCATCAGTTCATTGGCCTTTTTCGAGGCGGCGTAGAGCGACACCGGGTGGTCGACGTTGTCATGAACCGAGAACGGCATGCGGGTGTTGGCGCCGTAGACCGAACTCGAGGAGGCGTAGACCAGGTGCCCGACCCCGGAGTGGCGGCAGCCCTCGAGAATGTTGACGAATCCGACCAGGTTGGTGTCGACGTAGGAATGCGGGTTGATCAGCGAGTAGCGGACCCCGGCCTGGGCCGCCAGGTTGACCACCACGTCGAAGCGCTGTTCCCTGAACAGCCTGGCCATGCCTTCGCGGTCGGCGATATCGAGGTCGACGTGGGTGAACCCCGGGCCCTCGGCCAGGGCTGCCATCCTCGCCCTCTTCAACAGCGGGTCGTAGTAGTCGTTGATGGTGTCGATGCCGACGACTTCGGCGCCACCTGCCAGCAGCTTCCGCGAGAGATGGGCGCCGATGAAGCCGGCCGCCCCGGTCACGAGTATTCTCTTCATTTTCTTCTTCCTGGAAAGGACATAAAAAACCGGGGCCCCGGTCTTCGGGACCCCGGCGCAGATTCCTGCTCCGGCCAGGGGCTCGGGCCTCTCTCC
>CAYYWK010000307.1:0-4472 GCA_964475345.1 uncultured Desulfobulbus sp. | reverse complement strand
GGCGACTGGTCGGCTATGGAGGAGGATTGGATAAAAAAGAGCTGCTGCTTCGCCACGAGGGAGTTGATCCGGCGCGGTTCAGGTGAAGGGATCGAGAGGGGAGAAGGCCCGGCCGCCGGTGGTCGGGTTGTGCAGGAAGCAGATAGGGTCGAAAGGAGTCGAGCGATATGGAAATAGTCATCGGTTCAATCCCGCCGCTGGTTACCCAGGGCAATAAACCGCTGGAAAAGAACACCGGGTACATCGATGCCCAGCTCCTGCATGTCCGGCCGCCCCGCAAGGGCATCGCCGGCCCGTCGGGAATGGAGAGGCGGACCAAGAAAGCCAGCGACCCGGTCAGGGGCAGGGTCCTGACCCTGATGGTCCCCGATGTCGATCTCCTCCCGGCCGATCTCGACAGCAGCCGCTATCGGGTGGCCCTCCGTTTTATCCGCAAGTAAATCGCGAATCCACGAAAAAAGCCCTCTCTCCACGATGGTGGCGAAAGGGCTTCGGGAATTTCTGGCGGGGGAATCCGTCAGAAGGCGTTCATTGTCCAGATGCCGCAGGGGCAGGTGTCGGCGCAGAAACCGCAGGCAATGCATTTTGTGTCATCTGAGACATATTCATAGCTTGTCTCGCGACCGAGCAGCCTGTCTGTGCCTCCGGGCTCGACTTCCCGGCGGGTAATCGCCCCGGTCGGGCAGATGGTCTCGCAGAGGTGGCAGTCACGACAGGCTGCGCACGACAGGCAGCGGTCGGCCTGGCCGGTTTCGCTGGCGACCGACGGGCCGGGCATGTAGTGAGTGATGGTCAGCGCCTTCTGGGGGATGACCGGCTTGGCAAACGGCTGCCAGGGCTCGCCCTTGACGGTGGCGATGATGTACTCGGCTGCAGTCTTGCCGGCGCCGAGGGCGTTGGTGGCCAGCCCGGGTTTTTCGACATCACCGACTGCCAGCACCTTGCCGTCGGAGGTGACGTGGGCCTTGTCGGTGCTGATCCAGGCGGCTCCGCCAACCGTGATGGTCTCGACGGATTCCGGCAGAAACGGCAGGGCGGGGACGTCGCCGATCGAGATGATGGTCGTCTGGGCCGGGATCAGCTCTCCTTCCACGGTAACCAGCCCTTCGGCGGTTACTTCCTTTGTCACCACAGGCCAGCGGAAGACGGCGCCGAGCGCTTCGGCCGCCTCCTTTTCCTTGCCGAAGGCGAGCGGTTTCTGGATGTCGACCAGGGTGACCTTTTCCGCTCCGAGTCGGTAAGCCTCGCAGGCGACGTCGCAGCCAACGTTGCCGGCGCCGATGATCACCACCTCGCGGCCGACGGGAGGCGGAGCCTCGTTCTTCGCCTGTTTCAGGAAGTCGAGGGCGGTTATCACCCGCTCGTTGCCGGGAAAGGGGATGCGTCGGGGTTCATGCGTGCCGACGGCAATCACCACATAGTCGAATTCGTCGCGGAGACGGGCGAATTTCTCCTTGTTCAGATCGGCGTTGAGGTTCACGGTGATGTTCGGCATCTCCATGAAACGCTTGATCTCCTGGTCCCAGATGGCCTGGGGCAGGCGCTCCCAGGGGATGACCTGGGCGAGTTTGCCGCCGATCCGGCTGTCCTTTTCGAAGATATGGGCTTCGATTCCGGCAAGCGCCAACTGCCAGGCGACATTCATGCCGGCGGGGCCGCCGCCGATGACGGCAACCTTCTTGCCGAGCGGTTCGGCAACCTTCGGGGGCGGGAAGTTGCCCACGGCCCGGCCGAGGATCTGGATCTCTATCGGGCTGTCGACCCCGCCCCGTGAGCAGTTCTCCATGCAGAGGTTGGGGCAGACTGCGCCACACACCGATGCCGGCAGCGGGGTATAGCGGAGCAGCATCTCGTAGGCCTCGTCGATCTTCCCTTCGCGGATCAGGCGGAGGCGGTCCACCGTCGGGATATGGATCGGGCAGTAGTAGGTGCAGGGGGCAGCCGCCTCGCAATTGGCCCAGTAGGGCTTTTTCCGCCGCAGATCGCCGTTGACGATGGTCTGGATAACAGAACGGTCAAGGCCCGGGGCCAGGTCGCGCAGCGGGTCCCCGCCACCGAAGGCCTTGTTCCAGAAGCGGTTGCGGAACTCGGCCATCGGCATCGGGCCGGAGTGCATCAGCGCCCTTTCCTGCGGGGTGACGGTGACCAGAATGCGCCACTCTTCCCTCCTGGTCAGCGAGGCGAACAGGTCGGCCCGGCCGATCTTGCCGAGGAAGATCGGCATGTTTTCCACCAGCCACTGCCATTGCCCGTCGTTGGGCTGATCGAGACGGGCGTTGCTTTTCGGGAAGGAATCGTCTATCGGGCCGCGGAAATAGATGACGCCTCCGACCATCCCGACGCAGGGCCGGTAGCCGAGGATATTGGCGGGGTTTTTCGGGTTGACGCCGCAGACGACGGCAATGCCGCCGCAGTTGAATTCGGCGAAGGAATCGCCGGTGGAACCGAGAACCCAGAGTTCGGGCTTGGCATAGTCCGGATTCCATTTGGTCATGGTCAACCCGCGGGAACCGATCGAACCGCCGATATAGACGCGGCCGTTGGCCATGGCATTGCAGGCGCCGTTGGTGGCGTCGCCGAGGACGGTGATCTCCGCGCCGATATTGAGGTAGCCGACATCGTCGGAGGTCGGCCCCTTGCAGACGATGGAGGTGCCGGGCAGGCCCATGCAGCCGAGGCGCTGCCCGGAAGGGCCGTTGACCTGGATATGCAGCCCGCCTTCACGTTGCAGACGGAGGCCGATATTGTGCTGGCCGTACGATTCAAGGAGAAGGGAGGATGAGCTGGTCGCGGCTTCGCGCACCAGCCGCTCAAATTCCATCGAGTTGATCCGGTGGCCCTGTTCGTCGAGACCTTTTACAACCGTTGTCGTCACTGCAGGCTCCTTATCTCAGTTCCGGCGGGTGGACCTGCCGGCGGGATGATGTGGGTATCGTGTGTTCAACAGACATAGTTGATCTTCAGCAGGTCGGCCGCTGCCCTGTCGGCGATGCCAATGGCGTCGGACATGCCGATCGGCAGGCTTTGCGAGCGGCCGAGCGGGGCCATGATTTTCTTCACCTCGGTACGAATCGACATGAAGATGTCGGCCACCCGCTCGGCGACCAGATCGGGATCGAGACGCCGGTAGAGCTTGGGATTCTGACTGGTAATGCCTTTCGGGCAGATGCCAACGTTGCAGACATTGCAGCGGCCCTTCTCGTTGCCGAGGCACCCGGCTGCAGCCTGCATGATGTATTTGCCGACATGGACCCCGGAGGCCCCGAGCATGACCAGGGCCATGCCGTTCTGGGCGACGTTGCCGTTCTTGCCGACGCCGCCGGCAGCAAAGATCGGGATCTCGTTCTGCCTGCCCTGGTCGACAAGGTCGAGGTAGCATTCGCGGACGCAGGAGGCGATCGGGTTGCCGGTGGCGTCCATGGAGATGTTGAAGGCGGCGCCGGTCCCGCCGTCGATGCCGTCGATCATCAGGCCGGCGGCATAGGGGTTGCGCACCAGGTTGTTGAGTACCGCCTTGGCCGAAGTCGAGGCGGAGATCTTCGGGTAGACCGGCACCTTGTGGCCGAAGGCGGTGGACATGGTCTGCACCATCTTCATGACGCTCTCCTCGATGGAATAGAGCGTCTGGTGCACCGGCGGTGACGGCAGGTCGACGCTTTCTGGAACGCCGCGCAGGCGGGCGATCAGTTTTGAGACCTTGTACCACATCAGGAGGCCGCCGTCCCCGGGTTTGGCGCCCTGGCCGTATTTGATCTCGATGGCCGCCGGGTCGCACTGCATCTCGGGAATCGCCCGGATGATCTCGTCCCAGCCGAAGTATCCGGAGGCGATCTGCAGGATGATGTATTTCAGGTACGAGCTCTTCAGCACCCAAGGCGGACAGCCGCCCTCACCGGTGCACATCACCACCGGAATGCCGAGGACCTCGTTGCAGTAGGCGACACCCTGGAGCAGGCCAAGCCACATGTTCGGCGAAAGGGCGCCGAACGACATCGAGCCGATGACGAAGGGAAAGATCTCGCGGGTGGGCGGGATCCAGCCGCCCTGCTGGATGCGGACGAGATACTCCTCCGGAGGCAGGATGCGGCCGAGGGTGGTGGTGACGTTGAACTCATGCCGGCCGGCGTCCAGTGCCGGGTCGGTGAGCATCGAAATGCGGTTGAAGACGATCCGGTCGAGGAGGTTGGGGCCGCTGACGTTGCGCCGCCCGCCGCGCTTGAGTGGTTCGCCTTTCTGGTTGTTGAAGAACAGGGTGCGGTGCTCGTTGTCGTTGGGCACCGGCATGATCGCCTCGTTGGGGCAGACCATCGTGCACATTCCGCAGCCGATGCAGGCGTTGGCCATCGAGGTCTCCTGGCGGATACCGGTGAAAGTCCGGTACTCGCTGCCCCGCTTGCTGCTCAGGATGTCGAGTTTGGGCAGGCGCTGGCGCATGTAGGCCAGGCGGATGGCCCCTTTCGGGCAGACCGCGG
>CAYYWK010000306.1:0-4475 GCA_964475345.1 uncultured Desulfobulbus sp. | reverse complement strand
GGTACTCGCGGTCGGTGAGGGTCTGGGCCGGGGCGACGGTGATCGAGTCGCCGGTGTGGACGCCCATCGCGTCCATGTTCTCTATGGAACAGATGATGACCACGTTGTCCTTGCGATCGCGCATCACCTCGAGCTCGAACTCCTTCCAGCCGAGCAGGCTGCGCTCGAGCATGACCTCGCTGTTCATCGACAGGTCGAGGCCGGAGCGGCAGAGGTCCTCCAGCTCCTGGCGGTTGTAGGCGACCCCGCCGCCGGTGCCGCCGAGGGTGAAGCTCGGGCGGATGATGACCGGGAAGCCGATGCTGTCGGCGGCGGCCATCGCCTCTTCAAGGGTGTGGACGATGGCCGATTCCGGCACCTTCAGGCCGATGGCCTTCATTGCCGCCTTGAATTCCTCGCGGCCTTCGGCCTTCTTGATGACGGCGATGTCGGCGGCGAGCAGTTCGACTCCGTACTTTTCCAGGACGCCGGTCTCGGCAACCCGGATGGCGGTGTTGAGGGCGGTCTGGCCGCCCAGGGTCGGCAGGATCGCGTCGGGCCGCTCCTTTTCGATGACCTTGATCACCATTTCCGGAGTGATCGGCTCGATGTAGGTGCTGTCGGCCAGTTCCGGGTCGGTCATGATGGTGGCCGGGTTGGAGTTGATCAGCACCACCTCGTAGCCTTCTTCCTTCAGGGCCTTGACCGCCTGGGCGCCGGAGTAGTCGAACTCGCAGGCCTGGCTGATGATGATCGGCCCGGAGCCGATGATGAGGATCTTGTGGATGTCTGTTCGTTTCGGCATGGGTTGTCTTTTCTGGGCTCTGGGTTGCCTGTTTTCCGGTTGATAAGAAGGATGGCGGCCTGCGGGCTAGTTGCGCATCATGGAGATGAATCGCTCGAACAGGTACTTGGCGTCGTGGGGGCCTGGGGCGTATTCCGGGTGGTACTGGACTGAGAAGGCCGGGTGGCGTCTGTGCCGCATGCCCTCGACGCTGTTGTCGTTGAGGTTGATGTGCGTCAGTTCGACCTCGCCCGCGTCGAGGCTGTCGATGTTGACGCAGAAGCCGTGGTTCTGCGAGGTGATCTCGACGTGGCCGGTGGTCAGATCCATGACCGGCTGGTTGCCGCCGCGGTGGCCGAACTTGAGTTTGTAGGTGTTGCCGCCGTAGGCGAGGCCGAGGATCTGATGGCCAAGGCAGATGCCGAAGATCGGTTTCTTGCCGAGCAGGGCCCGCACGTTTTCGACAACCCCTTCGATGCCCTCCGGGTCGCCGGGGCCGTTGGAGAGGAAGATCCCGTCGGGATCCATCGCCAGGACGGTGGCGGCGCTGGTGGTGGCCGGCACCACCTGGACCCGGCAGCCCATCTCGGTGAGGATGCGCAGCTGGTTGTACTTGATGCCGAAGTCGTAGGCGACAACCTTCAGCGGGTTGTCCATACCCTGCTGGGCGGTGGCGAAGCAGGTCCCGGGAACAGGTCTGCCGTCGGCCCAGCCGTAAGGTTCGCGGCAGGTGACGATCTTGACCATGTCCTGACCGATCAGGCCGGTCCAGTCCTTGGCCCGCTGCACAAGCGAGGCGGGATCGAGGTCCTGGGTCGAGACGATGCCCTTCATCGCCCCGCGGGTCCGCAGGTGCCTGACCAGGGCCCGGGTATCGAAGCCCTCGACGCCGAGAACGCCGTACTGGTTGAGGAATTCCGCCAGCGGTTGCTGCGAGCGATAGTTGGAGGGAACGGCATTGTATTCCTTGATCAGGAAGGCCTTGGGGTGGACGGCCGTCGATTCCATGTCCTCCGGGTTGACCCCGTAGTTGCCGATCAGCGGATAGGTCATGGTGACGATCTGGCCGGTATAGGAAGGATCGGTCAACACCTCCTGGTAGCCGCTCATCGAGGTGTTGAAGACCACCTCGCCGATGGCTTCGCCTGAGCCGGTGAATGATTTTCCCTCGAAGATTCTGCCGTCTTCCAGGGCGATGCATGCTTTCATGGGCAATCCTTGTCGTGAGCCTGATCCGGATGCCGATCTCTGCATCCGGGATGTTTGGGATAGCAGCGGCCTCCTGTCGCGGCGATGGTCGGTCTCTCGCCTGCGGAAAGCCTGCCGGGAATGATCGTTCGTGATGGACGTGCGGAGTGTGCTGCGGAAAGGTTCCGTGTTGTCCGGACAAAACTGCAATACTTAACCCAGAAAGCGCCAGTTCGTCAATGACAAAGCCGGGTGGCTTGTCAATTGTCGTTTCACTTCAGTGGCTTAGTTGGAATGTTCGCGCGCCTGCCGTATGCCCCCCGACTGGGCCTGTGCCTCTGGCCGGCGTTGCCGGCAGGCTATCCACTGACGACGGGGAGGAAAGAATGGAAAAGGGCATGATCGCCTGTGCCGGCGCGGCTGCGGGATCCGCCGCTGCTGTTTTGGGAAGGGGTTCTGGCAACCGCGGCGAATGCCGCATCGGGCTTGCCGCCTTTATCCCCAAGCATGCCGCGAAGGCCGGCGAGATTTTCGCGATGATCAGGAAATAAAAAAGGCGCCTGCCGGGTATCGGCAGGCGCCTCGGGAGGCTTTACATGGCTGCCGCGCTCAGGCGCCGAAGGAGTCGACGAACAGCTGTTCGATGGCGTTGCGGCCGGCCTCGCTGAGATAGCGGGTGCCGGAGCCGACAAAGGTGTCGTACTCGATCTTCGGGGAGTCGGGGTTCCAGCCGCTCTTCCAGGTGTACCACTGCTTGGTGGGCTGGTCGAAGACGTGCAGCGGCCGGTTGAACATCTTGGCCAGCTCGACGGCCCAGCCGGTGCCGCCCTTGACCGACCCGTCCTCCTGGATGGAGCCGATGACGAAGATCTGATGGCCGCTGTTGACCATGTGGAAGATGGTCTGCAGGACCTTCCTGATCTTCTCGGTCTCGTAGTAGGTCCGGTTCATCATCCGCGAGGCCAGCTCCATGCTGATGTCGCCGCGTTCCAGTTCCTCCTGGCTGAGGATGACGGTGTTGCGGTCGCGGCTCAGCTTGTGCCCCTCGAAGGAGTAGACAATCTCCCTGATATTGTGTTTTTCGGCCGCTTCGCCGAAGGTTTCCTCGGCCCCTTTCAGGCCGCTGCTGTACAGAGTGCACTTGGTATGGTCCATGCCGTAAGCTCCTTGTGTTTCGTGGGATGGGGAAATGATGTGCTGGGATTGTATACCATAGACGCTGCGAAAGGCAACGTCTCGCCGCCCTTTTCCTGTTATGGCCGGCCTTTTTTCCGTCCGCGGAGGAAAACCCTATGCGGCGCCGGATAGCCCTCGACGGTGGAGGCCGGATCGTCCGGTCGGATGAAATCGCTGAAGGACTCGAAGTCCATCCATGCCGTCCGCCGCTGTTCGTCGGAGGACATCGGGTGAGAGCAGAACAGCGCGACGTCCTGGAAGCCGGCCTTGATCATCAGGTTGGCAAGGCATTTGCCGGTCGGGACGAAATAGATGCCGGGGGCCTTGGCGTAGGTGGTCTCGGGGAAAAGGGCGATGGGTTCACTGCCGGGGATGGCCTGGGATTCGACGATCAGGGTGCCGCCGGGGGTTAAGGCGGCATGCACCTCACGGAGGGTATCCACCGGGGACGGCCGGTGGTAGATGACCCCCATCAGGAAGATGACGTCAAAGCAGGCGGGAAAGAGCGGCAGGTGCTCGACCCCGAGCAGGTCGATGGCCAGTTCGCGGAAGCCGGCGATGCCGTTGAGAGCCCGGAAGCAGTAATAATGCTGGACCGTCGGTTCGAAGCCGAGTACCAGCCGCGGCCGGTGCGGGGCCATGCGGAACATGTAGTAGCCGTTGTTGCAACCGATGTCGGCGACGATTTTGCCGCGCAGGTCGGGGAGTTCCGGCAGCAGACGCTGCCACTTGCGGTTGCTCCGCCACTCGGCGTCGATGTTGATGCCGAAGACCGAGAACGGTCCCTTGCGCCAGGGCTTGAAGGCCTCCAGGTGGCGGCGGACCGTCTCGTGCTGCACTGTGTCGATTTCGCCGGCACGACCGAGGATTACGGTGTCGCCGTGGCAGTCGACATGCTCCGCGTGGAATGCCGCCAGGGCTTCGGAGGGCAGGCGGTAGCGGAGGAAGCCCTTCTTGTCCTGGTTGACCCAGCTCTGCCGGTCCCTGTGGAGGGCGAAGAGTTCGTCGGAGTGGACGGATGGGGGCAGCAGTTCCAGGTATTCCATCGGAGAAGAGGCCGGCTATTCCGGCTTGACGGCGATCAGCGAGACGAAATTGAACCACTGGAAGAAGGGGGTGGTCGCGGCAAAGCCGGCCTGGCGGAGCAGGGCGGTGTTCTCCTCGATGGAGAAAGGGATCAGGACGTTTTCAAGAGCCTCACGCTTCTTGGCTATCTCGAGTTCCGAGTAGCCGCGGCTCTTCTTGAACTGGTGGTAGATGTCGATGAATTCCCGGTTCAGTTGCCGCTCGTGGAGGATGACCTTCTCGCTCAGGATCAGCACCCCACCGGGGCGGAGGCTGGTGAAGA
>CAYYWK010000305.1:0-4490 GCA_964475345.1 uncultured Desulfobulbus sp. | reverse complement strand
CACCTGGATCACCGGCGCCAACGAGTGCGCCGCTGCCGGCAACCGGAAAAAGGAGATTCATTTTGTCGTCCTCGACAACGGCCGGCTGGAGATGGCGAAGGATCCCCTCTTCTCCCAGGTCTTCCGCTGCGTCCGCTGCGGCGCCTGCGCCAACGTCTGCCCGGTCTACCGCCTGGTCGGCGGCCACAAGATGGGCCATATCTACATCGGCGCCATCGGCCTGATCCTCACCTATTTCTTCCATGGCCCGGAAAAGGCCAAGAATCTGGTGCAGAACTGCATCAACTGCGAGGCCTGCAAGGACATCTGCGCCGGCGGCATCGACCTGCCGCGGCTGATCAAGCAGGTCCACGTGCGGATCCAGGACCAGAAGGGACACCCGCTGCCCAGCCTGCTGCTCGGCCAGATCCTCAAGAACCGCAAGCTCTTCCATACCCTGCTGCGCACGGCCAAGTGGGCCCAGCGACCGGTGAGCGGCGACGACGGCTTCATGCGCCACCTGCCGATGATGTTCTTCAAGGAACACGACTTCAAGGCCCTGCCCACAGTCGCCGAAAAGCCCTTCCGCGACCGCTGGCAGGAACTGGCCAGACCTGTCGACAACCCGCGGCTGCGGGTCGGCCTGTTTTCCGGCTGCGTCCAGGACTTCGTCTATCCCGAGCAGATGGAGGCCGCCTTCCACCTCTTTGCCGAGCACCGGGTGGCGATGTCCTTCCCGATGGCACAGTCCTGCTGCGGCCTGCCGGTGCAGATGATGGGCGAGGCCAAGGCCTCGCGGGATGTGGCGGTGCAGAACGTCCGGGCCTTCGAAAAGGAGAACGTCGATTACATCGTGACCCTCTGCGCCTCCTGCGCCTCGCACCTGAAGCACAACTATCCGGTTCTGCTCGGCGACGATGCGAAACTGCTGGAAAAAACCACAGCCTTTACTGCCAAGGTGATCGATTTCTCGTCGTTTGCCCACGACGTTCTCGGGCTCAAGGCCGAGGATTTCAGCGGGGACGGCAAACCGGTCACCTTCCACTCGCCGTGCCATCTCTGCCGCGGTCTCGGCGTCCATGAGGCACCGCGGGCGCTGCTGCGCGACGCCGGCCTCGATTACCGGGAGGCGGACGAGTCCGAGGTCTGCTGTGGCTTCGGCGGCACCTTCTCGGCCAAGTTCCCGGAGATTTCCTCGGAACTGCTGCGAAAGAAACTCGACCACGTGGAGGCGACAGGGGCCGAGATCCTGCTCACCGACTGTCCGGGCTGCGTCATGCAACTGCGCGGCGGGCTGAAGAAAAGAGGCTCGCAGATTGTCGTCCAGCACACCGCCGAGGCCCTGGCCTCCCGGCGCCGTAAAAAGGAATGATCGGTCATGAGCACTGCTCTGCCGGCAGTGGGGAATTTCAGACCAGCACCGGGCGATATTTGAGCCCTGCCGACAGCTTCAGGATGCATTCCGCAATCAAACTCAGGCCAGGTGGCGTTCTATGCAGCGCTACCTGATCCTGGTTGCTGCCGTCTTGATGCAGGTCTGCCTCGGAGCAACCTATTCCTGGTCGGTCTATGTCAGGCCTCTTCGTGAGTTGACCGGCCTGCTGCAGGGCCCGGTGCAACTGCCGTTCACCGTATTCTACTTCGTCTTTCCGGCAACGATGCTGTTTGCCGGCAGTTTCCTGCACCGATTCGGCCCCCGGCTCTGCGCCGTCACCGGCGGAATGCTGTTTGGCGGCGGCTGGCTGCTCGCGTCCTGCGGCAGCATCCATTTCGCTTTCACCGTCGCCGGTATCGGGCTCTTCGCCGGTCTTGGCGCCGGATTCGCCTATATCGTGCCCATCGCCACCTGCATCCGCTGGTTCCCGGAGCGAAAAGGGCTGGTCACCGGCGTCGCGGTCGCCGGTTTCGGCGGTGGCGCGGCGCTTGTCAGCCAGACGGCGGGATGGCTGATGAACAGCCAGGCCTGGTCCCCGTTTACGACCTTCGCCCTCTTCGGGCTGATCTTCATCTGCTGCATCGGACTCGGCGGCCTGCTGATCCGCAACCCCCATGAAAATGGCATCGTCGGGTTTCCTGCCCTGTCGCTGCGGGAGGTGGTGCCGAGACCGCAGTTCGTGCTCCTCTACCTGGCGATGATCACCGGCCTGGCGGCCGGCTTCACCGTCAATGCCAACCTCAAGGAACTCTTTCCGGGCAGCCCGGTCGGGACCGGAATCACCGCGGTCGCCTGCTTCGCGCTGGCCAATGCCACTGGGCGGATCATCTGGGGGATGACCGCCGACCGACTGCAGGCGCTGCCGGCCATCCGTCTGAACCTGGCAGCCCAGGCCCTCGCGCTCTTCTCTGCCCCGCTGATCCTCAACGGCGAGAGCGGCCTGGTGGTTTTTGCCCTGTTCACCGGGTTCAATTATGGTGGTGTGCTCGTTCTCTATGCGGCTACGGTTGCAGGCATCTGGGGGTACCGCCATGTCGGTCAGGTCTACGGCTGGCTCTTTTCCGCCAATATCCCGGCGGCCCTTGCCCCGTTGCTCGCCGGAATCGTCTTCGATCACACCCGCAGCTTCGACGGCTTCCTGCAGGGCCTGGCCATTCTCCTGCTCATCGCCATCGCTCTCACCTTCAGATACAGCCGCCTTTTCCACACATCGTCGCGGGAAGCGACCGCCCGATTCTGATCGCCGCCCATCCGCTCACCGGCACCATCTCCGGACTTTGCAGAAATATCTTCCTATGCAGCTGTTAATATTAAGCTAATATGTATGCGATCAATTACTTACATTTCTGTTTGTGTTGACCGCACCGTATATCACATGGTAAACATGTCAGCGTATCGTGTTCTTGACCGTCCGTCCGCTGCACTGTACGAGCAACCGTCGACGACGGGTTTCCTGCAAGCGCCCACCGCGCTCTCTTCACCTCAACAGATGACAACCAGATGACAGCAACCCTGCCCCAGGCCTTTGCCCGCAACTTCCTCGGAAACGCCCCCGGATGGTACAAGATCGCCATTATCGTGTTTCTGATCGCCAACCCCATCCTTCTCCACACCGTCGGACCCTTCGTCACCGGCTGGGTGCTGATCGGCCAATTCATCTTCACCCTCGCCATGGCCCTGAAGTGCTACCCGCTGCCGGCCGGGGGACTGCTGGCCATGGAGGCCGTTGTCATCGGCATGACCAGCCCGGAAACCGTCTATAATGAGGCGCTCAACAACTTCGAAGTCATCCTGCTGCTGATCTTCATGGTGGCCGGCATCTTCTTCATGAAGGATTTCCTTCAGTTCACCTTCACCCGCCTGCTGGTCAGGGTGCAGTCGAAGATCGCCATCTCGCTGATCTTCTGTTTCCTCGGCGCCTTCCTGTCGGCCTTCCTCGATGCCCTGACGGTTACCGCGGTGATCATCGCCGTCGCCTATGCCTTCTACAATGTTTACCACCGCTTCGCCTCGGGCGCGGACCCGCTGTGTACCCATGACCTGTGCTGCGACACCAGCTTCAAAGAGATACAGCGGCAGGAACTGAGGGATTTCCGGCGCTTTCTCAGGAATCTGATGATGCATGGTGCGGTCGGCACCGCCCTCGGCGGGGTCTGCACCCTTGTCGGCGAACCGCAGAACCTGCTGATCGGCAGCGAGATGGGCTGGCACTTCATCCCCTTCTTCCTGAAGACCGCTCCGGTATCGATGCCGGTGCTTGTCGTCGGCCTTGCCACCTGCGTGGTTGTCGAAAAGCTGCAGCTTTTTACCTACGGGGCTCAGATGCCGGGAAATATCCGCTCCCACCTGCTGGAAACCCTGTTGAAGGCGGAGGAGAAGCGGGGTCGCCAGGGCAGGGCCCGCCTGATCATCCAGGGACTGATCGGGATCTGGCTGATTGTCGCCCTCGCCTTCCATCTGGCGGCTGTGGGGATCATCGGCCTGTCGGTCATCGTCCTGCTCACCGCCCTGAATGGCATCATCGAGGAACACCAGCTCGGCCACGCCTTCGAGGAGGCCCTGCCCTTCACCGCCCTGCTGGTGGTCTTTTTCGCCATCGTCGCCGTTATCCATGACCAGCACCTCTTCGCTCCGGTTATCGGTTATGTGCTCAGTCTCGAGGGAAGCGTCCAGCTGGCTGCCTACTATGTCGCCAACGGGGTGCTGTCAATGATCTCGGATAATGTTTTCGTCGCCACGGTCTACATTTCTGAAACGAAGATGCACATGATCGAGGTCCTTGGCCGGATTCCCGACATCGGCATGAGCGGAGCCGAACTGATGGACAAACTGACCGATGCCCACGTGCCCCGCGCCGAAGTCCTGGCCGCCCTCCCGCCGGCAGCCGCCGAACAGGCGAGAATGGTCATGGAGCAGTTCGACAGGCTCGCCGTGGCGATCAACACCGGCACCAACATCCCCAGCGTCGCCACCCCCAACGGCCAGGCAGCCTTCCTCTTCCTGCTGACCTCGGCACTCGCGCCGGTCATCAGGCTGAGCTACGGACGGATGGTCCTGCTGGCCCTGCCCTACACCA
>CAYYWK010000304.1:0-4501 GCA_964475345.1 uncultured Desulfobulbus sp. | reverse complement strand
CCGGTCGTCGAGCCGGGTGAACGAGGACTGGCCGGGCACCGCAACCGAGCGCAACCCCTGCAGGGCTTCCTCGAGGCCGGCGTAGGCCGGCAGCGGTTCGGGCAGGGGCTCGCCATCCTCGAGATAATTGTCATCAAAATCGATGCCGGCCTCCACCGGGAAGTGGTGGTACACCAGGTATTCGACGAATTCACGCTTGGCATCATCGCCGGCGAAGGCGATTTTCGCCGGCAGCGACGAAGGCGCGGCGTCGAGCACGTCCAGGTCCATGCCGCCGTACCAGTACTGAAGTGAGTTGCGGCGCTGCTCCTGGGGCAGGAAGTCGAGGAACTGGGTCTCCGCCTCCTGGCGCAGCCCGTCCAGCCGTACCTTGGCCAGCTGCCTCTCCGCCGCGCCGTCATAGGGGGAATATCCCGTCACCATGACTGCACAGAGCCTCTCCAGGAGGGGATAATCGACAACCCAGACGGTTTTCGGCAGGTCGCCGAGGGTTCCCTTGTGGACCGAGGCCCCGCTCGCATGGCGGAAGACAGTGAGCGCCGGCGCGTCCGATTCCCGCTCGCCCCGCCAGATCGCTTCATAGCCCCGCCCCTCGTAGCGGTAGGTGATATCGTAGAGCTGGCTGCGCTTGTGGGCGAAGAGCGCCGTTTCCCGCCGCATGCGCCGTATCGTTTCGCTCTCCGTCTCGCCGGGCACCGTCCGTGGGTCCAGCTGCGGCACCAGTAGCTTCTCGCTGTCCATCAAAAACCCCGGCAGGCGGACGCTGAGGTCGTATTGAGGCGCCAGGAACAGCACCCAGAAGTGGTCGTCGATGACCTCGAGAGCCGTTCCGGGCGAGGCGGCCGGTCCCTGGAGGCAGGTCCTGAAGATCGGCAGGATGTTGTCGAGCAGAAACTGATAGCGTGCCGCCGGGGGGATCTGCTCGAAGGTGGTGAAGGGATTGGCGGCGACCCGCGGGGCATAGCCGACCCGGTGCGGCGGCATCAGCCAGTCAGGGCGGATGAACTGCTCATGGGCGCGCTTCAGGCGCTCGCCTCCGAAATCGATGACCACCTGACCGCTTGCGGCGGTGACTTCCGAAACCCGGCGAAAACGATAGTAAAACGGCCCGCCGGGATCTTCGTTCGGCAGCGCGGGCAGTGCCGCGACCGGCTTGCCGGGTTCGCTGCGGGAGCGGACCAGTTCATAGAGGGTTTCGGTTCCTGTTGCAAAGGTGATGCGGGTGGGGAAGACGTGCTCGTAGATATACCGGGCGGTCATCGCATGCTTGGGGTCCTGGCGATTGAGGAAATCCTCCCAGGCGCCGACGCTCGACAGGTCCCTGGAGGGGATGGCCGACAGCGCGGCAGCCTCCTCCGCATCAGGCCCTTTGGCTCCCGCCGCCAGCCAGTCGACGACAGTCTGGTACTCCTCCTCGGCAAGGGAAGGCAGCCCGAAGGGCATATGGTGATCGGGATGGGCGGCGAGAAAGGCCGTCATCCCCTCACTGCTACCGAAGGCGCAGGCGTTGGCCTGCGCCGGGACGGTGCCGGGCAGCGCTTGCGAAATCGGCCTGCGGGCCAGCAGCAGCTGCAGTGTCGGCTCGCCCTGGGCAACCGCGGCATCGTTGTCGAGGACGCTCGTGAAGCCCTTCGCGCGCCAATCCGCTGCCGAATGGCCGTCGACCTGCAGCCTGGCAGGGTCGATTCCCTCCTGCCGCTCTGGATCGACCACGGTCTGCCGGTTGCCCCCCCGCGCCAGGCCCGCATAGGAACCGAAGTCCAGCTGGCAGGGTGCGGCCGGCCCGCTGTGGCAGGCCACGCAGCGCCGGGAGAGGATAGGCTGGACCTTTTCCTGATAGGCGATTTCACCGGCAGCCGAGGCAGGCGCGGCGGAACCGGCATTCCTGGCGCCCGACCCGGCGGTGCAACCGGTAAGGGCAAGGCAGATCAGCAGCAGACTGCAGAAACAACGCATCAACAACCTCCTCATCGAAAAATCGCCAGCACCGGCGGGCATGCACAGCCGTCGCCGGGGGGAAGCCACGTCTTCCCCTGATCGTCCGCAGTATACGCAATGCCACCCGCTTTTCAACGGCTTTTCGGCGGCAGCGGGTCGGTCACCGCCCTTCTTCGCCGTGACCGGCGAAATCCTCCATCTTCTGCCCGCGCCGGACGCATTCCCCGACCTCGGCGCAGCAACTGCCGACGGCCTTGAGCATTGCCAGCAGCTGCGCGAAGACCGGGTCGTCCCGGCCAAGCTCGCCCTCCGCCCGCCGCACCAGCTCGCCGCTTCTGCCCAGGAGATCGTTCAGTTCGTCGAGATAGCGCTTGCGCCGCTGATGCCGCTCCTTCTCCCGGCTGATCAGAGGCATGATCCGCTCGATGGAGACTTCGACCAGGGCGTCCCGCGGCGTGTTGTAGCTGGTCGAAATATGGTCGAGGCTCTCGAGGGTGCGGCGGGAGATCACATAGGTCTTGGCAATCCGCTGCTCGGCGGGCGCTGCCGCGGCCCCTTCCTCGGCGATGACGCGGAGGGCCCCGACGTCGTCTATCAGGTAATCGAACAGGGATTTCTGGCGGATGCCCAGCTGGCCGGCCAGGATGCTCAGTGCACGGATCGTCCTGGGCGACAGCCTGAAGGTGGTTCTCACCGACTGCCGACCCCGCAGGTCGTGCACACTGTCCTCGTGGATCTGCAGATGCAGCAACTGCCTGCCTTGATCGTCCATGCCTGCTCCTCCCTTAAAACTCACTTAAATTACTTTCTAGATATTTTATAAAAAGTAATATTCTCTTTCTTGACTTCGACACATCAATTATTATCATTCTGAGTACAGAGGTAAAGGATGAAAACCACAACCGGCTGCAACAGCAGCGACCACATCAACAGCACATGGAGGTAACAGTATGGAACTTGTACGCTACATGCCCCGTCAGACCATGATCAATCGGCCGGACAGCCTGTCCCATCTCGTCGATGAGTTCTTCACCCCGTTCTTCAACTTCGAGAGGCGACCGTCGGTGGTCAGCACCGGCGGCATGCGTGTCGACATCTTCGAGAAGGATCACCGGATCATCATCGAGGCGGAGATGCCGGGTGTCGACAAGAAGGATATCAAGGTGGACGTCAAGGGCAAGCTCCTGACTGTCGGCGGCGAACGCAGATCAAGCGAGGAGGTCAGCGAGGAAAACAGCTACCGGCGCGAGCGACGCTACGGCTCCCTTGAACGGACGTTCAGCCTGCCATTCGACATCGACAGCGAAAGCGTCGTTGCCCGCTACGAGAACGGCATACTCCACCTGGAAATCCCCAGGCCGGCCGAACTGATGCCCAAGCAGATCGAGATCCAGTAAGGTCCTGTACCGCCGGGAAGGCATCCCGGCAAGGAAGAGACAACGGGTCGGCCTCAGGCCGTCCCGTTGTTCTGTTCAGGGGACAGGCCATCTTGCTGGGTCCCGGCAGGCGGAGCCGCTTCCTCGGCAGGACCGGCGTCATGTACCAGCAGGCCTTCCTCATCGTCGTCTTCCGGTCCGGCCTCCTTGATCCGGCGCAGCACCACCCCGACATCCGGCAGGTGGTCGCGGAAGGCGTCGCCGTAGATCTCCCAGACGGTTATGAACAGGGCGGCGACGATCGGCCCGATGATGATGCCGAGGATGCCGAACATGGCAATGCCACCAAGAGTGCCGAAGAGGACGAAGAGGTCGTGCATCTCGGTGTCCTTGCCGACCAGCCGCGGCCGCACCACGTTGTCAAGGTTGCCGGCCACCGCCCCGCAGAGTACCGCCAGGATCGCCACACCGGCGAAATCGCCCATCAGCAGCAGGATGACCAGCGCCGGCCCCCAGACGATTGCCGTGCCGAAGGCCGGAATGATCGACATCACCGCCATCACCGTGCCCCAGAACACCGCCCCTTCGATGCCCGCCAGGGCGAAGGCGAGGCCGCAGATCGTCCCCTGCATGATGCCGATGATGATCGTTCCCTTGATGGTCGCCCGCGCCACCGAGGTGAAGCGCCTGAGCAGCAGCTGCTCGTCGCGGTCGTGCAGCGGCAGGAAATAGAGGATCTTCATCAGCAGCTTGTCGCCCATGGTCAGGAAATAGAACATGACGTAGAGCATGATGATCGAGCCGAAAATGGCGTTCATCGTCATCTTGGTCACCGACGACAGGGAGTTGACCAGAAAGGTAGAGATCGTCCCGACGATCTGGCCGACCTTCTCGAAGATGACGTCGCGGTAGGGCAGGATCTGCTCATAGTAGGGGATCATCTCGAGATATCGGGTCATTTCGGTCGGTTTGCTGACAAAGGCCTGGATCCAGGGGGTGACCGACTGGCCGACATGGACGGCCTGGGCCACCACCACTCCCACCAGTACCGACAGAGGAACCAGCACCAGGACGACGATGCCCAGGATGGTCAGCACCGAGGCGATATTCTCGCGGCCGCCCAGCCGGAGGCTGAGCCAGTGATGGGAGGGGCTGACCATCGCCGAGAACAGTACGGCCATGACAAT
>CAYYWK010000303.1:0-4511 GCA_964475345.1 uncultured Desulfobulbus sp. | reverse complement strand
ACGCTTCCCCTCGGTGACTCTGATGCGCTTGAAGTGGGGGAGTGGGTCATCGCTATCGGCAACCCCTTTGGCCTGAACCAGACGGTCACCGTTGGCGTGGTCAGCGCCAAGGGGCGCAGCCGGGTCGGCATCAACGAGTATGAAAACTTCATCCAGACCGACGCTGCGATCAATCCGGGCAACTCTGGCGGCCCCTTGCTCAACACCCATGGGGAGGTAGTTGGTATCAACTCTGCGCTCTTCTCACGCACGGGTGGTTACATGGGCATTGGTTTCGCCATCCCGATCAACATGGTCAAAGCCATTGAAAACCAACTGCAGAAACACGGCAAGGTGACCCGTGGCTGGTTGGGCGTTGGCATCCAGGATATCAACGATGAACTGGCCAAGTCATTTGACTTGAAAGAAGCCCGTGGCATCCTTGTTACAGAGGTGCAACAGGATTCCCCAGCATCCAGAGGAGGCCTGCGGCAAGGCGATGTCATTATCCGCCTCAATGGCGATGAGCTTGCAGACGTCTCAGATCTGCGCAACAGGATTGCCCTTATCGCGCCTGACAGCAAGGCGACATTGACCATCATCCGCAGCGGCAAGGAAGAACAGCTCGAAATGGCCATCGGCGAACAGCCGGCCGGATTTGGCAAAGGGGGAGGGGACATCTCCGGCCAGGGTGGCAACCTGGAGAAATTCGGCCTGAGCCTGCAGAATCTTACTCCCGAACTGGCGCAACAGCTGGGCTACTCCAGCAAGCAGAAAGGGGTTGTCATCAGCGCCGTCGAACCAGGCAGTACGGCAGACACGGCAGGGCTGCAACCAGGCGCTCTCATCGATGAGATCAACAAGGTCTCGGTCGCCAGCCTGCAGGAGATGGAAGCTGTCTTGAAAAAATCGCAGCAGCAGGAGAGAATTCTGCTGCGGGTACGCTCCGGCAATCTCAGTCAGTATGTCGTGCTCGTTGCTGAATAAAAGAGACGGATAGGATTACAGTCCAGGGGTGGCGGTTTTCTGCCTGTTGCGCCGCCCCTGGGCAATGCGCTGAAAGATCTTTTCAATGGTGGGAAGTTTCTTGAAATCTACGCTGGAAATCCTTCTGACCACCAGATCGGTTTTGGCGACAACCGTGGCGTTGCGCTTGCCTTTTTTTGAGAAATAGGCCATCTCGCCGAAGATATCCCCATCTCCAAGGGTTGCGATCAGTCTGTTTCTCTTGTCAAAGGTTTCAACCTCCCCGCTGTCGATGTAAAAAATTCCGTCAGGGGCCTCGTCTACCCGGACAATTACCTCTCCCTGCTTTTTCCACTCAAGAAGGAAGAACCTTTCCCAATCGGTGTCAACAACCAGCGCATGGTAAAACTCCCGATCCATTGCCTTCAGGAGTTGCTGCGATAGGCGGAACAGCCTGACTCCCATTGAATCACGCCTTCGGCATGCAAGCTTCATCCCCTGCCGTTGAAAATCGTGCTCGGGCGATGGTGTTTCCCTGATATATTCCAGGATCCGCTCGATGGCCAGATCATCCTTGCCGGTCAGCTCGATGAAATATTTCTGCGCCTTGAGAAGTTTTTTCCGGACCGCCGGGAAATCCGGGACGACACCCATGGGGCTGTTGCCGCCGAACAGCTCCATGGCCGCGTTCTTGGCACCTATGAACTCGAGAAGCCGTGCTTCCTCGAGATCGGCCGGGCAACCATGCAAACCAGGTTTATACACTGTAAAAACGTTCAGAGGAAACTGCAGACCATGCAGTGTCACCTTTCCTATGCTAACCAAAAATTTCGTCTGATCTCTTTGATAACGGGCAACTTCCCGATCCATCAGGAATGTCGTGCCAAAAAAATTACAGAGATCTTCAAGACGGTTGGCGACGGCAAAGCTCGAACCAAACTTCAGTTCTCTCTCACCCAGTCTCGCCTGAATAATATCGCCGAGATATATTCCCATTCTGGTAGCCGGAATCCTTCCCTCGCTCATGGCATACGCCATTCGCATCGCCGCATTCAGGGCGCGGGTGCATATTTCCGCCCGTCCTTCTCCTGGCCCTTTCTCAAAGATGACGAGAGCGCCATCACCGGCCAACGGCTCAATATCGACCAGCGCCTCCCCATCCATTGACATGATTTGTCGCATTTTCTCATGATACTCCAGCATGAAATCCCTGATATCCTCGGGTTTCATTAATGACGTCCGTACGGAATACTGGACCATATCACTCAGCAGAATCACCACTTCCTTTTTGGGACCGTTCTCGATGTGTAGGCTGTTTTTCGTGGTCTGGGGCACAGGAACCATGTTCGTTAATGTCATCGGCATGAAGGAAGGATGTATACTGGAAAAGCGCTCATAAGCAACCGATCGCACCTCATCATTCAGCTGGGAGGCTGCGTCTTTTGCCGATCAGGCGTGTCACTTCCCGGAATCACCCGCAAGTGAGAACGTCTAGAGGGATTCAGCCGATCATGGCAATACCTATGATCGCAAGAATCACGGCAACAAGGATCACCCCGACACTGGTGTAGACTTCCTGGTTTTCCTGGTGCTCATGGGATGAGTGGTCCATCACGTTTCTCCTTTGTTCTGATTATATAGAAATTTTCAACTATGCTCCGGTCTGCTCGGTAGCGGGGGGAGGGGGAGGGGGCGCTTGGTGAGCAATTCTCTCCTTGTCAGGGTTTTGCCCCAACCGTTCCTCATACACCGACAGGAGAAGGAAGACGGCAAAGGGCTGGGCGACGAGGATTGCGAAAGGAATTGATCCGCCGATTGATAGAATGATCAGGCAGGCAAGCGACACCACAAGCTGATCGGCAACCGGTGGCCTTGTCGCCATGGCCCAGGACTCCTTTACGGCCTCAAACAACGGTAGGCCTCTGTCTGTCATCAGGGGAATCATGTACATCGTTGCAAAAAGGACGAGGAATGCTACTGCAAAGCCTGGCAGAACCAGGAACATGAAACCGATCAGGATAACTATCGATACCAGCAGGTAAAAGCCAAAGAGCGGAAGGAAGAGGGACATTGTTGAAAAGAGGTCGCGAATCTCCGGGGATCGCCCTTCACGCTGCGCCCGCAGCAGAGAGTGCGTGTATCCGGCGGCGGTCACCGGCGCCAAAATGCCGAAGCTCACCAGTGTGACAAGGACCTGCACGACAGTGATCAACAAGACCGGGCCAATAAATCCCAGGGTGCTTAACCATGCCTTTTCCAGATGCTTCATGAAATTCATCGGTCATCCTCCTATCTCAACGTATGGGCAGGCGTATTCCTCAGGCAAAGAGGATCTCCAGCAATTCTCCCACATGCGAAACTCCTACCATTTCCATCATTCCTCGGCAAGTGCATCGCTCGCGATTTCCTCGCGGCATGATGAAACGCGTGAAACCAAGGCGCTCAGCTTCCCGCATGCGAAGCTCGATCTGGCCGACTGCCCGGATTTCTCCTGCAAGCCCGACCTCTCCACAGACAACGGTGGTCGAGGGCAGGGAATGCTCTCGAAGACTCGAAGCCAAGGCACATATCACGCCAAGATCCAAGGCTGGTTCCTCAATCCGGATTCCCCCTGCAATATTAAGGAAAATATCATGACCATACATGACCAACCCAGCTTTTTTTTCGAGAACTGCACAGAGCAGGGCGAGACGTTGAGGGTCTGCTCCGATGGCGGTCCTTCGTGCCGTCCCCAAATTCGTTGGGCTGACAAGAGCCTGCACTTCCACCAGAATAGGTCTTGTACCTTCAATGCTTGGCATGACAACCGATCCAGGGGCATCCAGCAGGCGTTCAGCAAGAAATAGTTCTGAAGGATTGACAACCTGAACCAATCCTTCTTCCTTCATTTCGAATACCCCGATCTCCTGTGTCGACCCAAACCGGTTCTTGACTGTCCGGAGAAGGCGAAACACGTGGCTTCTGTCACCCTCAAACGACAGGACGGTATCAACCATGTGCTCAAGAACCTTCGGCCCGGCAATGGCCCCGTCCTTTGTCACGTGACCAACCAGAATTACAGGAATATTTTGCTTTTTTGCCATCCCCAGCAGTCGATATGCCGAGGAACGGACCTGGCCAACCGAACCTGGTGCCGAGGCAATATCTGCACAGATCATGGTCTGGATTGAATCAACTGCAAGCAATACCGGCTGAGTTTCCTCCGCCAGGGCAATGATGCCTTCGACCTCGGTACCAACCGCCAGGTATTCCTCGCTATGTATGGCCTCCAGTCTCCTCGCCCGCATCTTGATCTGACTTGCCGATTCCTCACCGGAAACGTAGAGAACGTTCCTGTCACAGACAGAGGCAACTGCCGCCAGTATGTGCAGAATCAGTGTCGACTTACCAATCCCCGGCTCGCCACCAATCAGAATGACCGAGCCGGGAACAATACCACCTCCCAGGACCCTGTCGAACTCAGAAAGACCAGTTACAATCCGTTCAGCCTCGCCATCGGGAGCATCAACCAACGGGATTGCCTGCAGAGACGCGCCGAACTGCGGGCTCTTCAGGACTGGAGAATC
>CAYYWK010000302.1:0-4513 GCA_964475345.1 uncultured Desulfobulbus sp. | reverse complement strand
TGGCCGGAAAACGCCGACCGGCAGGCCTGATCTTTTGCCGGGAAACACCCCGCAGCGGTCATAGGGAATGTGCAGGACCTCGATCCCTGACCACAGGGCTGCCGGGATGTTTTTTCGTAAAAGTGGAAATTAGCCTCCAAATTTTCCGCTTCGTCGTATACTATGCATGGAGGAGTTATTTTTGCATCTTTACCTCATCCTGCCTTGCCCTCATGAATGTGACGAACACATCGGAAAGCGACACTGCCCGCGAAGTCGAACGACTGATTCACAATCAGAAGAGCCTTCTCGACATCATGCCGGCAATCGTCCTGATCATCAAGGGGCATGACTCGATCGAATACATGAACCCGAGCGCCATCCGCTTTTTCGGGAACCTACTTCAGGGAGAAACAAGCAACAGGCAGTACAGCGCAGAGGAAACGATCCATTCTCTGCTGCTGCTGACCAGAAAGGACATATCCGCCAGGAATTCTGGCGAAAAACAGACCGAAAGAATCAACGGCCACCACATCCAGTATGCCCTTGCTCCATTCATCGGCTATCTCGGCGAGAGACTGTCCTGGCTCTTCATCCACGACCTGACCGAAGAGAAGAAGCACATCGAGGAGCTCTCGCTCTTCCACAAGAGCATAGAAACCATTCTCACCGACAAGATCAAGGAACTGAAGGAAAGCGAGCGGATTCGCCAGTCGCTCTCGCAGGAACTGAACCACCTGAAGGACCACCTGCTGAAGAAGCACCCCAGTGAAGGCACCATGGTCGGCAGCAGCAAGGCTCTCCGGGAACTGCGCGACATGGTTTCGCAGGTCGCAAAATCGGATGCCACCATCCTGGTCACCGGCGAATCGGGAACCGGCAAGGAACTGGTGGCCAATCTGATCCATGAGACCAGCAACCGCTTCGATAAACCTTTGCTGAAGATCAACTGCAACACCATCAACGACTCGCTGCTCGAAAGCGATCTGTTCGGCTACGAGAAAGGCGCATTCACCGGCGCGGACAGCAAGCGCAAAGGCAAATTCGAGGTCGTCGACGGCGGCACCATCTTTCTCGACGAGATCGGCGACATTAGCCCGAGGATGCAGGCTGCCCTGCTGCGAGTCCTGCAAAACGGAGAACTTATCCGGGTTGGCGGAAATACCCCCATCAAGGTCGATGTCCGGATTATCGCCGCCACTAATCTCGATCTCGCCAAGGCTGTCCAGGAAGGGTCATTCCGTCTCGATCTGTTCTACCGGCTGAACATCATCAACATCTCGATTCCACCGCTGCGGCAGCGGAAAGAGGACATTGTCGACCTGGTCACCCATTTCATCCGTCGATACCGCCAGGCATTCAAAAAGGATATCAATTTCCTGCCGCAGTCGACACTCGACCGCCTGCTTCGGCATGACTGGCCCGGAAATGTAAGGGAACTGGAGAATGTCATCCAGCGGGCCGTGCTGATGGCAAAAGGCAACATCATCACAGAAAATGAACTGCTCTTTGATACCCAGGTTGACAACAGCCAGTCGGCAAACGCCCAGACAGCATACCTGCAGAGGCTGGAAGGCATGTCGCTGAAAGGCATGATCGCCGAAATCGAACGGGAGATCATTCTCCACTGGCTTGAGAAGTACAAGGGCAACGTGGCCATGACTGCTTCCGACCTCCAGCTCGGCAAGACAGCCTTCTACGACAAGATGAAACGGTACGACATTGCTCCCAAGGAATTAAAGCAGAACTGACGGCATATTTATTGCAATATTTATTTCGGGATATGGTGCATATTTCGGTCCCTTAACCACTTCAACGCCTGGACCTGCATGGCAATGACTTCACCCCAGAGGACCTTCTGCCCGTTCTGGTCCCCCTATTCTCAGAAATGCAGCCTGTGCAGCGAAGGACTCTTTATCCCGCTGGAAGACCATATCGAGGCCTACTGCAGGACGGACGAGTATCCGATGTGCCTGCAGTACAACCTCAGCAGCCAGTCGTATCCCAATTCCGCAAATGCGAACACGACGATCGGCAGTGACAACCGCCGCCGCTATCAGCGGGTGGAAGGCCTCCATCGCATCACCCTGGTGCGTCTCAGTGCAACCGGGAAAGTGGCTTCGCATTTTGCCATCCCGGCCACGACACTCGACCTGAGCCTCGGTGGTTTCCGCCTGAAATCAGATGAGCCGCTGATCAACGACACTGTCGTCCAGTTTTCATTTGACGACCTTGCCCCGGATTTCCCCCTGAACGGGACGGCCACCATCAGGTGGTGCCACCGCCTTGTCGACAGCCCGGAATACCAGGCCGGCTTGGCCTTCTGCGGCACCCATACGACCGAGGCCATGGGCATGTACCTTGGAATCCACAATAAGACCCGCTAATCCCGACACTGCGGCAACACCGCCAGAGCCCGCCTGACCAGCCACACCAGGACAAGAACGGGAATCCCCATCGCCGCTGTCATCAGGAAGAACGTACCATACCCGAAGGCGGTCACCAGCGATCCTGAGTAGCCGCCGATAAGTTTCGGCATAAGAGTCATCACCGAACTGAATATCGCGTACTGGACGGCGGTAAAGGATATGCTGGTCAGGCTCGAGAGAAAGGCGACAAAGGCTGTCGTCGCCAATCCCGCACTGAGATTATCGGCGGCAATGACCATCGCCAGGAAGGCGGTATCCACTCCCGCCCCGGCCAGCAGCATGAACAGCAGATTGGTGATCGCCGACAGGAACGCCCCCAGCAGCAGGATGGAGTTGACCCCGAAGCGCAGGGTCAGCATGCCGCCGAAGAACCCGCCGAGCAGTGTCATTGCCAGTCCGAAGGTCTGTGAAATGTAGGCTATGCTCTCCTTGCTGTATCCCATGTCCAGGTAGAAGACGTTGGCAACCACCCCCAGCACGACGTCGGAGAGGCGGTAGAAACCGACCAGCGCCAGGATCAGCAGGGCCGGTCTCAGACCGTACCTGCTGAAGAAATCCCTGACCGGGCTGGCGTAGGTCTGCCTGACCATTTCCCGGTCGACAAGGCCCAGGGCGACGCCGGACCAGGCAATGCTCACCGCCAGCAGGACAGCTGCGCCAAAGCGGAGGACCTCGACGGCGAAGCCAAGCAGTTGACCAAACACCGGAAACTGCCCGCGGAAACTTTCCTGGAGCTTGTCTATCCTGTCTCCGGGCATGAAAAAAGCGACCGCGAAGACGGCGGCCGTCAGCGTGAACAGCAGAAAAAGCCGCCGGTACTGGCTTGGCTGATAGCAGTAGCGGCTTTGCCGGTCGGCGGCCGGTTCGCCGATCACCAGGGTGGTGGTGATCCCGATCAGCATCACTGCCGCCATCGCCAGGTAGGTGAGCCGCCAGGACGTATACTGGTACCCCTCGCCGCCTGCCCCGAGATGGGAGGCGAGCAGCAGCGCCCCCGCCCCGGCCACCAGCATCCCCGCCCGGTAACCGGCGATATACATCGAAGCCAGCATCGCCTGCATCGACTGCCCGACACTTTCAATGCGATAGGCGTCGATGACGATATCCTGGGTTGCCGCCGAGAAACCGAGCAGCACGGCAGCGCAGGCCATCAACGTCAGGTTTCCGGGCCGGCCTGCGGGATCGATCATGGCCATCGCCGAGATGGCGCCGATAATCAGCAGCTGGGCCAGCAGCAGCCAGGCCCTGCGTCTTCCCAGCCGCCTGGTGAAGTAGGGCAGCGGCATCAGATCGACAAGCGGCGCCCAGACGAATTTGAACGAAAAACCAAGGGCGGCCCAGCTGAAGAACGTCACTTCGGATCGACTCGTCCCTGCCTCGCTGAGCCAGACCGACAAGGTCGAGAAAATCAACAGCAGTGGAATCCCGGCGGAAAAACCGAGGAACAGCATCGTCACCACCCGGCGGTCGGTCCAGGCGGCAAAGGTCTTCAACCATGGGGCTTTTTGTCCTATTTCGCCGCCCATTCTTGTCTTTTCCCCGCAATACGATTATCTTTACGATCAGGAGATTAGCCATTCTCCTCCGTTCAGAAACTGCCCCGTGCTCCCGCTTGCCGCAATGACCATGTATCGTCGACGTCAGAACCGCCAGGGTCGGGAGTTCCTTTTTTTACACTGTGCCGGTGATGAATGCCAGGGTTTCTCAACCACCATCCCACCGGCTGAACCAACAAGCGTCCATTGAACAGCATGACGATCAGGATCTTTAATACCCTCTCCGGGAAAAAACAGCCCCTCGAAACAGTCGAACCGGGCCATGTGCGGCTCTATGTCTGCGGAATCACCTCCTATGATTACTGCCATATCGGACATGCCCGCTCGGCCCTGGCCTTCGACATGATCGTCCGCTACCTCAGGTATCGTGGTCTGCGGGTGACCTATGTCCGTAATTTCACAGACATCGATGACAAGATCATCGCCCGGGCAGCCGAGCAGCAGACCACGCCGGAAGAACTGGCCCGCCGCTTTATCGATGAGTTCTACACCGACATGGACAAGCTCGGCATCGACAGACCCGACCTCGAACCGAAGGCTACCGAACAT
>CAYYWK010000301.1:0-4534 GCA_964475345.1 uncultured Desulfobulbus sp. | reverse complement strand
CAGCGTCCCTCCCTACGGCTATCGCACGACGATCCTGGAGAGGCGGAGGACTGTCGCCGGCGGCGCTCATGAAACGATCTTCATGCCGGTGTTGTGCAACCAGTGCAACCGTCCTCCCTGTGTTCGCGTCTGCCCCACCACGGCCACCTGGAAGGACGAGAAGACCGGTATCATTGTCATGAAGCCTGACCGCTGCATTGGCTGCAAGACCTGTATGACCGCCTGCCCGTACAATGCCAGGTACTTCAAGGAAGAGACCAGGGCGGTCGACAAGTGTGACTTCTGCTGGGAGTCGAGGCTGTCAAAAGGGCAGAAAACGACGGCCTGTTCAGAGGCCTGCCCTGCCGATGTGCGCGTTTTCGGCGACCTGGCGGATACCAAGAGCCGGGTTTTCGAATTGCTGCATACCCCTGAAACAATCATCTGGGTCCTCCGTCCTGAGGTGGGGGCCTTGCCAAATGTCTATTATGTGAACGCATGAGAACGAACATCCCGAATGCCTGCCTTTTCCACCACGCTGCGATGGCGACTGCGGAATGGAAAGAGCGGCAGGCCCAGAAGAGACGGAGGAAGAACACCATGAAAAAAGGTTTATCGGCACTGGTTATGAGCATCCTGCTGTTTTCCGGTGCATGCCTGATGGCTGCGGAAGAGCAGAAGACTCCCGAAGAGTATGACGAGGACACCTATGGGCCGCTGGCTCCGATCATCTGGGAGAAACCGGTGAAGAGCGTGATTTTCGAGCATAAGAACCACACCCAGGGCGCGGGGCTTGAATGCGACTCCTGCCATGATGAGCTGTTTCCGATGGAGGCCGGAGCCTCGGCGGAGAACGAGGATTTCACCATGGAAACCCTCTATGGCGGCGGGTATTGCGGCGCCTGTCACGATGGTGAGACGGCATTTGCATCCAACACCCGGTGCACGACCTGCCATATCGGCGTGCGTGGTCATGCCAGGCTGTCCGGCAACACTGCCGGGGCCGAAGGACACGGCGCAAAAGAGTGATTGCCGTTCTGCGATGAGCCCATGCCACGCGCATCGGGCTCATCGTCGACAACCGCCTTCGTTCATTTCCCCTGCTTCCCCTTCCTTTTCTGCCGATTCTTTCCCCGGAATTGACATCCCGGGCGCGTTTGACGCCGCCCACTCCCCGCTCTTTTGCTTGTAACAGCGCAGAATTCGCCCATTTGTCATGGTAGAGCTATAACTTATTGTAATTAAAAAGTATTTATGACGCGAAGAACCTTTGGGTTACTCCAGTTTTCCGTCAATAATGGTTCTTTTTTCTGGAAGAAATTCACTATATCTATAATATCAGCTAGTTATCGATATCACTTGAGGACGCATTTCGCGCCCTCTTCTCAGGTGGGTTTTGGCGCAGAATGCGCCTTCTGCAGCAACCTTGGAACCCTCTTCCGGTAGCCGATTCCGGTCTTCTGAAAATAAATATTGCTGTATTTACAATAATATAAGCTGGTGTTGGCAGTGGCTGTGGAAACATGTTCCGCCTATGGCATACCTCTTGCTGTTTACGAAGTAGCTTAATGACAGCAGGTATCGACTCAGCAGCGGAGGTGGACCATGAAAAAGATAATGAAACAGCAGAGTGCATGGCGGAAAGGATTCGGATGTTGGCGGGAGGCGGCAGGCGGTACGGGGAAGATCGCTGAATACTGCTGGCTGGCGGTAGCCCTCGTCCTCTTCATGATTATGGGCCCTTTCGCCGCGCCGGTGGCACTGTGCGCCGTTTTCGGCCTGCCTTCGGAAGAACGTGGCGAGACGGAGCCGGAAATGCTCCCGGAACCGGCACGGTTCCAGCTTCGCTGAGCAGTGGTCGCAAACCGTAATTTGGAACAGAACTATTCACGTAGGAGGATGTCATGAAAGAAATGCTCTCACCCGCACTGCCGTCAAGACAGATTGCCGGCGTCCCAGTTATCAACGGCCTCATGGTCCTGGCTCTGCTCTTTCTTGCCGCCGGCATAGGCAGCGGTATCTATGCCCAGATGATCGGCCACCACCATGCCTTTGCCAATACCCGGGAGATGCCCTGGGGAATGCTGATCGGCGTCTATGCCTATTTTGCCATCATATCGACGGGGCTCTGCCTGCTGGCTGCCATCAGCCACCTCTTCGGCGGCAACAGATTCGCACCGCTGGCCAACCGGATGGTCTGGCTCTCCATCGTCTCCATACTCGGGGCTTTTCTGGTCATCGGCCTTGAGATTGAAAATCCCTGGCGGATGCCCCTTGGGGTTATTCTCCATCCCAGTGTGACATCCAATATCTGGTGGATGGGCACGCTGTACGGCATGGCAGTGGGCATCATGCTGGTGGAGATGTACCTGCTGCTGAACCGGCGCTTCTCCATGGCCCTGGTGTTCGGTGTGGCAGGAGCCGTGGCCGAGGCCCTGGCCAACAGCAACCTCGGGTCGGTTTTTGCCTCGATCAATGCCCGGCCGTTCTGGTACGGCCCGCAGCTGCCGATATTCTTCCTCGCCTGCGCCTTCCTCTCCGGTGCCGCGGCGATCGTTCTGTTCACGCATCTCTCCCATGTCCTGACCAAAAAGGAGATGAGCCCTTCGGTCTTTTTCGGCCTGCAGGCCGGCGGCAAGGTAATGGCCCTGATGATCTTCCTGATAGCCATCGCCACCGCGTGGAAATTCGCCAACGCTTACAGCGGCAACCGGGAAATGGTGCTGGCGGCTGACTCGATGGTCAACGGCCCGCTGGCCACCAGCTTCTGGCTCTTTGAGATCGGCATCGGCATGGTCCTGCCCTTCGCGCTGCTCCTGGTAAGCAGGCTCAATTCGGTTCAGGCCTTGTCGGCCGCCGCCCTGATGGTCCTGGTCGGACAGTTCTTCTCCCGGTTCAACCTGGTCGTTTCGGGGCAGATCGTTCCTTCGTACTACGGCTACGCTGACATGCCGATGTACCTGTCCTATGTCCCGACAGCCTCGGAATGGATGCTGGTCATAGGCGGGCTCGGTCTGGTCGGTTACGGATTTCTGGTGGGTGAGCGATATCTCGGGTCGATCTTCAGCTCCGAGGGGAACCACTGACAGGGAATACGGGCGATAGCGCAGCTAACAACGTAATGACGAGTAGGTGAGGTCTGAAATGGAAACGGAAGACAGGGCGATATTCACTGTTGGCATGGTCGCGAAAAGGCTCAATGTCCATCCCCGGACGCTGCGCAATTACGAGGAAAAAGGCCTTATCGTCCCAACCCGCAAAGGCGAATGGCGCTACTACACGAAACGGGATATCCAGTGGATAGAGTGTCTGCGTGAAATGATCCATGTGCATGGTGTCAGTATCAATGCCATCAAGAAACTGCTGAAATACACGCCATGCTGGAATATCATCGACTGCAGCTTCGAGAAGAGGAAATGCTGTTCGGCATTCTTCTCGAACACTCTGGTGCCGAAGAAGATCGACCGCACCGTCAAGATTCCGCCGGCCGTCAATCAGGAAGATATCGCCGCCTGAGCTACTTCCTCCCTGAGCCCCTGCGCAGGCAGCGTCCTGCCGCAGGGGCATCGTGTTTTCTCTTCGATCCTCTCCCTCCGGCTTAGCTTATAGACCTGTAACGCATCCAAGTGGTGGCTGCAGGATGCCGATTTCCAGCATTCTTTCGTATTTCTCTTTATCATTTCCAGTATTTTCTCGAATTTCTCCAGTCGGATTGCCTGTCCTGATGACGAGTGGAGCAATATCGTTTCGGGCTTTTCCTGACCTCTCTTCGGCCTTTCCTGCAGCGTCTATCCTGCACTCGCACGCATAGAGCCCTGCCTGTTCAAGCCCGCTGTCCCTCTGTATCCGAGGTCGGCGTTAAAACGTGTGTCGTAAACTTTCTGGATGACGGCCTGTCCGGGCTTTCGTGCATCGCGGCGGCAGCGGCCAGAGAAACAGGCGAAATATGCGTCCGTTTACCCTTGAAATATCCTTCTGAAAAAGGGGGCGGTGTCTTGAACAAATAATCAAGGACAAAATGAAAATTTTATCTCTAATAAATACAAATATATAGATTCTTTGTGCAAGGACTTCCAGAACAAAACAGAAATTTTTCTATTGCACAAAGTTGACAATTACATTTTACAACTGTAACGTTAAATTGATTTTAAAGTAACCTGGAAACCAAATTGCCGGCCGGCGATGTTGCCAGGATCGTGAAGGACGATGGATGTGTGTTGGAGTGACGAAAACAAGCACGAAACGGAGGGATATCATGGAAGCAATACTCTTTCTCGTCATCTGGATAGGCTGTGCGGCGCTGCATACCCTGTACGATCTGAAGATCAGGCCGCTGCTGGATGATGTCGGCAAGGACCGGACCGATATCCCTCTGCCTTGATGGGCGAAGGGGCAGTTGAGGGATCAGCGGCGGCAGATTGATTAATTCCCGGCCACACGCACAAAATGGATGACGGGGCGAGAATTCCCGCAGAAGACAGTGCCGGCACGGAACTGAACACAAGGAGCATGAGTCAATGAACAGATTACTGGCAGGGGTTTTACCCCAGGAAGG
>CAYYWK010000300.1:0-4543 GCA_964475345.1 uncultured Desulfobulbus sp. | reverse complement strand
TTCATGGAAATCGGATGGTTGGATGCCGGATTGCCGCCCATCGCCAGGATGACGACGGCGATTTACATTTCGATCCTGTGGTGGGACTGTGCACCGCGTCCGACCGACTCTCCCTGAGCCGCCACAGTTGCGCTGTGTCAGATACGCGCCTGGTGCTCGACGTGCACCAGGCCCCAGGACCTCACCATTTTCTGCAGGATATAGCACTCCTCGTTGTCCAGGGCGGCGCTGCCGACATGGGCGATGGCGTCCGTCCTGTTGACCACGAACTCCTTCTCGACTTCAATCTCGGTGCCGTCGGGCTGTTTTTCCTTGACCTTGGCCTTGCTGGTGGTCTTGAAGCTCTTGTCCCGGGCATCCTTGACGAGACGGGCTATCCGGTCGAGCGCCCACTCCCACTCCACCTCTTTCCAGGCGGCTCCCCCCGGCTCACGGTACATCGGCTTGAGCACCCGGTTTTCGTTGTTGGCCAGCTGCCAAACCGATGCGCCCTTGGCGCAGAGGGCCCCCTCGTTGATCGGATGATCGGGGTCTCCCTCGGTGTTGATGACCTTGCCGTTCTCGGCATAGACGACGATGCCGCACCCTACGGAACAGTAGGGGCAGACCGTCGTGCTCTGCTTGGCGTTCTTGATCCTCAAGCCTTCGGCGTACGCCCTGGCCGGATCGAGATTCACGCCGAGTGTCGCGACCAGTGCGGTCCCGCCAGACAGCTTCAGAAAATCCCGTCGTGATACTCCCATTGAAGCCTCCTTCTCAAAATCAGGATTCGTTTTCCGGGAAATCTGCAAACCCCGGTGTTCATCACTGCTCTCCTTGCAAACCCGTCCATGCGGCAAAAGAATCAGGGCACGCTGACCGGCTGCTGCTGGCAGCCCGTCCCCATCCCCACTTCCCGGCGGCACGGTTCACATCCATTGCGCAGCCTGGCAGACACGCCCAAGCGTGCCTGCCAGGGTTGATCGATGGAGTCCTTCCCCTGGCAGACAAGCGGGGACGGCTCCACATTCCCTGAGCACTATAGAGAAATGGACCTCAGAATAAAATCAGCCGATTGCTTATTTTTCTGTAAGAATATTGCCTAGATAGTCGTAGGGAGAAAGCCGAAAACGAGGTGGGCGGGGAACTGAAAAAACGGTAGGGGTTATCCTTAAAAACAGGTCGGGAATTCACTGAAAATCATGTAGGCAAATTGCCTACATAAGCCATTGAAAATGTTAGAGTCCATCCCCTGACAGGCATGGTAGCCGATTCATTTCCTCAGTCAACGAAAGGGACTCAGCATTACCAACAATAACTCAAACAAACAGCTTGTGGCCGGTTCTTGATCACCGCAGCGTCCATCCCGGATGTGGCAGTGACCACCTCAGAGAATGAACAGCGGGATGGAGAGGGCAAAGCAGCTGGAGAAGGGCGGGAATGCAGGTTTCAGGAAACCGACAGCGGAAACGGGCTTCTTGTCGCAGTCGAAACGATTTTCTTCTCTGTTGGACTTGTCCTTGACGAGAGAAGACCGTATGATTCCATATCCGCTCGCCGACGGCAAGCCCAATTGCACCACCACTGGACTTCAACGATCGGGAACCGCTTATCGTCTCCACCACGGCAGGATCCTGCCCGATGACCTGCAGTCGAACGTCCAGCATATGGATCGGCCGCCCTACATCACTGATGGCCTGCCCGAATCAAACCGACAGAGGAAAGAGTGAAGAAAAGGACCCCGAAACCAAACGATGCGATCTTCCTCATCACCGAAGAACGCGGCTGCCCCATCTACAACGCCGGAGAGGAACTGAAGGTCGAAAGCTTCTGTCTCACCGTCCCCTCCTTCAAGACCGACTGCCTGTACCTCGCCCAGTCCATCATTTCGGTCATCAACTCGCGGGAAACCTTCGCCGGCCTTGCCAAGTTCAGCAGCCAGAAAACCAAGTTCGACTGCAGCGGCGGCTGCGGCGAGGGCATCGTCCGTTATGAGTTCAAGAAGGAAAAGGACTTCGCCACGCTGCAGATGAAACTGCTGAGCGAAACCGAGGAACGCCGGCGTCGGCAGCATCTCGACAGGTTCTTCGGCGTCCTGCGCAATCTCGATCTCTTCGAATCCCTGGACGACGACGCCCTGGTCGATCTGACCATGCTGTTGGAGATGAAGAGTGTCCCGCTCGACAAGGTGGTACTTAAAAAGGGCGACCCCGGCACCTATCTCCATATCATCCTCAACGGCCGGGTGGCGGTCATCGCCGAGGACGGCTCGCGGATAACCGAAATGGGCGTCGGTTCGATTTTCGGGGAGATGAGCCTGCTCTCAGGCGAGCCGGTGAGCAACTCCATCCACACCATCGAAGACTCCCAGCTGGCTTCCCTTAGCGTCAAGAACTTCAAGCATGTACTGAAAAAGTACCCGGTCCTGCAGCTCTTTCTGCTGAAACTGCTGGTCGACCGCGCCCAGGCGATGACCCTGCGTTCAGGCAACATCACATCCGGCATGAGCGGAGAACTGGCCGAGATATCGATGGTCGATCTCTTCCAGTTGATCAACTCCTCGCAGAAGACTGGCACCGTGCAGCTGATCCTCGACGAAGGAAAGGCGGCGGTCCTCTTCAAGGAGGGCGAGATCGTCTACGCCCGCTTCCTCGACCTGCGCAGCAAAGACGCGCTATTCGCCCTGCTGAACATCAGGAGTGGCCGCTTCACCTATACCAAGGGAATCCCCCCGGAGTTCGCCGGTCTGGAACCGATCGGCGGATTCATGGGACTGCTGATGGAAGGCCTGCAGAAAATCGACGAAGACCAGGGTTAGAGGCGCCCGGATCAGATGGCGTCCGTTACTGCCCTGCAACCTGAGAGCTATTTCCAGTCTTTGAGACCGTACCGATCGAGAATCCGCTGCAGCTCGCCGCTTGCTCGCATCGCAACGATTCCCTGAGACAGCAGTTCCGCATATCTGGCTGACTCGGCTCGGCCAGGTGAAAAGGCGATGTAGATGAATGCCGGTTCGTCACCGTAGCCGGCGCAATCGAGCTGATCCAGGATATTCATCTCTTTTGCGAAAAAGCGGATGGCGGCTTCCGTATCCACCACCGCCTGCACCCTGCCGTTCATCAGCTTGGTCAGGTTCCGTTTCAGCGGCTCGCCACCGTGCAGAACCTGCACTCTGGCAGGATCATGCCTGTTGGCCTCGATATACTCCAGCAGCCATGGCCGATAGTCATACCAGGCTATCGTTCCAAGCGTGACCTCTGTTATGGTCGCCGGCCCCCGGAATCGCCAGGGGTTGCCTTTTCTGACAAAGAACGCCAAGGTGTTCCTGGACAGTTCCTCCCGGGGGAACACACATCCGGCGGCGTCGGTTTTCGACGCGCCGATTGCCCCGTCAGCCTCGCCGGAACGGGTCATTTCGACGGCCCTGGTCCACGGCGCAAGCCTGTACACGACCTTGAGCCCATGGCCTTCAAAAACCTTGCGGGCGATATCGACAATATACCCCTCCTGCCGACTCCCTGGTTTGCCATTGAACGGGGGCCATTCGTCGGCGACAAGGGTGACGGTCTCGCAGGAGGCAGGCCAGGGATATCCGGTAAGCATGCAGATGCACAACAGGAAAAGAAACAGCCTGCTCATTGCATCCCCCTCCTTCGCAGGGAATCCACCACAATCCTCCTCACGTGATGCTCACAAAATTTTAACGACACCGCAACAGCATCTCCTGATTATTCTCAGTAGAATGAAATTTTTCCATCCCTGAAAATAAATTTGCATCAGAAAGGTATACACAATAGGATTTTTACAGATATACAATGAATTACCCGGGCATTCTTCCCGCATGCCCGAGCACCACGTCTCCAGCCATGCAGATTGTGGCTTGTGCGTGCCCAACCGCACATGTACCCGATCTTATGAACTTTTTCCAGGAAAATTCCAAGAATGCAGGAGAAGAGACCACGCCCCGAATAACTGGACAGGAGGCAGCCCCGGAAATGACATTGCGCACACCACACTTCTTCACCGCCTGGGGCCTGAAAACGAGGATCGTCGCGGCCTTTATCGCCGCATGGCTCATCGGCTGCACCTGCCTCGCCTTCTCCCTTTACAGGGTCATGCTCAACCGGCACCACCAGAGCATCCGCACCCGCCTGCATGACTACGTGGCCATTGCCGAAGAAAGCGCAGTCGTCGCCATGATCAGCCGTGACATATCCGACCTGAACGCCTCGATCGGCAATATCTCGTCCAACAGCGCCAACATCGAACAAAGTGCCGACGATCTGCGGCGACTGGCAGCCAAATTGAACCAGCTCATCGACAGGTTCAAATCCTGAGAGGCATCAGCGGAAACAGCCCATGGAGGATCGACCATGCACTTCTACTCCCACCCCCGAATTCTTGCCGCTCTGCTGCACCTAACCGCCCTCTGCATCCTGCTGCTTCTGCCGGCCATGGCCATGGGAGAGAACGCCCGCCTGATCATGGTCACCGAGGAATGGCCGCCCTTCCGGATCAACGATCCGAAGAGCCCTTCCGGTTTCCGCGGCATCGATATCGATAT
>CAYYWK010000299.1:0-4564 GCA_964475345.1 uncultured Desulfobulbus sp. | reverse complement strand
AAGACTCAGCAGGTTAAAGGCCAATAGGAACAGGCCGGCGAAACCGAAACTGTAGAGCATGGCCGTCCAGGGGTTGAGGCCGCGCCGGCAGACCGTGCGGCCCATCAGGCTGTACGTCCCGTAACTGAGACCGGAGAGCAGGCCGGCCAGGATGCCCGGGGTCCCGAGCGCCTGAGCGCCGCTGTCGCCGATAGCCCCCGAGACCAGTGCGCAGCCGCCAAGGCAGAGGATGACTGCGGCGATCTTTTCCTGGCCGAGCCTTTCGTCGAGAAACCGCCAGCCGAGCACAGCCGCGAAGCCGGCCGACGAGTAAACCAGCAGGGTCGCCACCGCCGCCCCGTTCAGGGCCACCGAGGTCGTCCAGAGGAGGTTGAAGAGCGCCAGGACCAGACCGTAGACGGCGAGCAGGCCGAGGTCCCGGCGCCGCACCTCCACCAGGAAGGGATAGTGCAGTTCGAGGACCACCAGCAGGAAAATGGTCACGAAGCAGTTCCGCCAGAAGGCCAGAACGGTTGGCGGGATGCCGTAGGTCTCAAGCAGGTGGCGGATCACCACGCCGGTGGTCGAAAGGATCAGGGCGCTGAGGAAGGCGATGCCGAAGCCGTTGTGGCAATCGATGCTGTCCTGTTGCGGTTGCATGGTCAGACCTCGTTGATGGATGACGTGAAGGGTGCTGCTGCCTGATCCTGTTGTATGGCAAAAATGGACCTTAAAAAAGGGGCACTATTTTAGAAAAAATACCAGTCCATTTGCAATAATTTGGATATTGGACTGGTAGGATATGTCGTTTGTGGTATTCTGGCGGAAAAATTCCGGGGAGGATAGATCATGCGAATTCCCATCGAGCGGGACGGCGGCCTGCCGCTGTACCTGCAGATCGAGAGCTTTCTCCGCCAGGGCATCGAGTCGGGCAGCCTGGCGGCAGGGACCCGGCTGCCGGCGGTCCGCCGCCTTGCCGAGAGTCTGCAGGTCAACCGCATCACGGTGGAGACCGCCTACGACCGGCTGGAGGCCGACGGCCTGATCGCCGGCCGTCAGGGCAGCGGCACCTATGTATTGGATACCGGGGCGAGGGCTCCGGTGCGGGGGGCGGGCGACAGGGAGATCTGGCCGCTGTGGCAGCAGGGGCCGCTTGCCAGGGTCAGGAGCGAGGGCTTCAACAGCCCGCAGCAGGTGGCCGACGGACATCCCCGGCCGATCAACTTCGGCGGCGGCATCGGCGACCCGCACCTGCTGTCGTTCAGGGATTTTGGCCAGAGCATCCAGAAGATCATCCGCCGGCAAGGAGATATCGGCTGCAGCTACGGTGACCCGCGCGGCTTCGTGCCGCTGCGCACCACCATCGCCCAGATCCTCGCCAGCCAGGGTCTGCAGACGACTGCCGACAGCATCCTGATCACCACCGGCTCGCAGCAGGCGATCATGCTGGTCGCCCAGCTGCTGCTTCGGCCGGGCGATGCGGTGGTCACCGAGAACCCGACCTATTCCGGTGCCCTGGATATTTTCCGCGCACTCGACGTGCAGCCGGTGGGGATCGATCTCGACGGCGATGGCATGCAGGTCGACAGGCTCGAGGATATCTTCCGCCGGCATCATCCCAAGCTGCTCTATGCCATTCCCAATTTCCAGAACCCCACCGGTGTCAGCCTGTCGAGCCCGCGGCGGCGGCAGATCCTCGAACTGGCCGAGCGCTACAACGTACCGGTACTGGAAGACGACTACGTCGGCGACCTGCGCTACGAGGGCTGTGCCCGCCCGGCCCTGAAGGGCCTGGATCGCAACGGCATGGTGATCTACGTCAGCACCTTTTCGAAGATGCTGATGCCGGATTTGCGGATCGGTTTCCTGGTGGCCGACGGCCCGGTCTACGACAGCCTGCTCAAACGCAAGTGCTTAAGCGACCTGGCGACCTCGAACCTGCTGCAGCGGTCACTGGCCGATTTCTTGTCGGTGGGACGCTACCAGTCGCACCTGCGGCGATCGTGCCGGATCTACCGGCGGCGACGGGACGCGATGCTGGCGGCGATCGGCAGACACCTGCCGGCGGCGGTGGAACTGACATCGCCGAAGGGCGGGTTCTACGTCTGGCTGAAGATGCCGGCGGGGGTTGCCGCGGAGGAGCTGTTCCGCCGCTGCTGCCGGGAAGGGGTGGGCTATGCCGAGGGCAGCCAGTCGGCCGTCGACGGCCGACTGCCGGGTCTCTTTCTGCGCCTCAATTTCGCCTACCAGCCGGAGGACGAGATAGAGGAGGGTATCAGGCGGCTCGGCAGGGCGCTGGCTGGCCTCTGCTGAGCCCCGGCACGGCAGCGGCCGGCCCCATTGCGCCTGTTTTTCCCTGCTTTTGCTGCTGCCTGTTTCCTCTCGCGTCGTTTGCCGAAATGCGAAACCTTGTGTTGCCATAAACAACCGAAATACCCATGCAGGGAAATGCTGGAGAGATGTATTACATTACCCGGAACATTTGAATCTTTTCTTCAATGTCCTTAACTGTTTGCAGTATTATTTTGCCAACGTCCTTAAGGAGTATGCTTTTTTCTGTTAAAGCATAGTTGTTGCTATTCACAATTTTCACCCCATTTGCAAGTTCGGTGACATTTACAGAAATTTCAGAAATTCCTTCACTGATCTCCCCAGAGGCTTTCGCGAGCTGGCCAGTGTTTACAGTAATTTCTTCAATTGCATGTGTCTGTTCTTGCATCGCAGTATCGATAAGCACAACATTTTGATTGGCCTGATCTATAATCGTCGATGCTTGATCAATATCTTGAACGCTTTTCTCAGTATTCAACTGAATTTTTTCCACCATCTCTTTGATTTGTTGTGTCGCAACCGCTGTTTGTTTAGCCAGCTCTTTTATTTCGTTTGCCACAACGGCAAAACCTCTCCCTGCTTCCCCTGCTCTGGCCGCTTCTATTGTGGCATTGAGAGCAAGGAGGTTGGTCTGGTCGGAAATATCAGCAATTGTCGTGGTGATGAGACTGATTTCTGCTGCTGATTCGCCAAGCTTATCAATTACACTTTTTGCTTTATGAATTGTTTGAACTGCGTTGGAGGTCTGCCTGCTTGCCTTGCTGACATTGCTTTTCATGTCGTCAGAACTGCTCTGCAAGGTAATTGTCTGCTCGCTGATATGCTTGGCATTTGAGGTTAATTCCTCAACAGCAGCAGCTATTGAATTTGTATTATTGGCTATTATTTCAGAAGTCCCGGCAATTTGTTCAGTAAAAGTATTGGACTCTTCTACCCCTTGATTCATCGTCTGCGCAGTATCGTCAAGCTCATGGGCGGCTTCTTTGAGTTTAAGGATCATTTTTTGCAAAGTCTTGATAATGTCACCGAATGTTTCAACCATCCTGCCAATGCTGTTCGTCAATTTGCCAAAAGCATCATTGACTGTTGAACGAGGCGAAAAAGTCAGATCACCCTCAGAAATGGATGTAAAGAGTTTGGCTATTTTATTGGGCCGTTCATTGACAAAACCTGTCAAATGGAAATTTCCAACGGTTGCAGCAAAAGCAGCTACTGTGAGAAGTATAATTTTTGTCCAGAACAAGCCTGGCCAATAGATCTCGAATGCCATAAAAAGCAGGCCGATCGTCCAAAGGGGACCTGCTCCAAGGATTGCGGTGATTATGAAATTCAGATAGGGAAACGGTAGCTTTTCTATCCAGACTAACACGTGATTGACATTCTCGGTTTCATTGCGCGCCATACAACCTCCAATAAATTTAGGGAATATCGATTATTGACACATTATTTTGTCAGTGACGGAAATTTAGGAAACTCATATTTTAAAGCGTCTATCACATGAGAACCCGGGATCATTACAGCTTGGCCCCGCAGTACTTGCAGTGGCTGGCGTCGATGTCATGGCCCTCGGCGGAGCAGTCCGGGCAGCTGTTGGTCGACACCGCCTTCCTGGCCGAGTTGGAGATCTCCATCGTCACGATGCCGGTGGGCACCGCGATGATCCCGTAGCCCAAGAGCATCGCCAGCGAGGCGATGGCCTTGCCGGCGGGGGTGTGCGGCGACAGGTCGCCGTAGCCGACGGTGGTCAGGGTGACGATGGCCCAGTAGATGCTGGTGGGGATGTCGGTGAAGCCATGCTCCTCACCCTCGATGACGTAAATCGCCGAACCAAGGATGATGACCAGCGTGGTCACCGACAGCAGGAAGACGCCGATTTTCCGGCGGCTGGCCTTCAGGGCCGTCAGCAGGATGTTGGCGTCGCTGACGTAGGCGGAGAGCTTGAAGATCCGGAAGACCCGCAGCAGTCGGATCACCCGGATGGTCAATAGATACTGGCTGCCGGGGAACAGCAGGCTGAGGTAGGTGGGGAGGATGGCCAGCAGATCGACGAGGCCGTAAAAACTCAGGGCGTAGCGCAGCGGCCGCCTGACGCTGACCAGCCGGAAGGCGTACTCGACGGTGAACAGCACGGTGAAGAACCATTCGACCGCCAGCAGTGCCCCGCCGATCTGCGCCCGGATGCCGCCGACGCTGTCGAGCATGACGGTGAGTACGCTGAGGATGATGCTCCACAGCAGGACAATGTCGAAGGCCC
>CAYYWK010000298.1:0-4576 GCA_964475345.1 uncultured Desulfobulbus sp. | reverse complement strand
GAAGTCTCCGGATATCAGCGATCTGATGGCGGCGGTAAAAAAACATATCGGCGGATGAGGATCGGGGCCGCCGGCCACCAATTATGCTGCGGCAGCCGGTCGGCGTCGATGAAGGGATGGAAATGCAAGGGTCGTCGATGAAGGATATTCAGAACCAGACCGACCATCGCCGGATCAATATCAAGAAGGTCGGTGTCAAGACCATTTCCTACCCGGTAACTGTCCTCGACAAGGCGAAGAAGCGCCAGAACACCATCGCCACAGTCAATATGTACGTCAACCTCCCGCACCGATTCAAGGGAACCCACATGAGCCGGTTTGTCGAGGTGCTGAATCAGTTCCACGGCGAGATCAGCCTGAAGAGTTTTCACCAGATCCTGGGCAGGATGAAGGAGCGCCTTGATGCCGAGGCCTCTCATCTCGAGATGTCCTTCAGCTATTTTCTTGCCAAGGAACGGCAACCCGAATCGCTCAATGTCTGTCATTATCTCTGCTCTTTCCTCGGCAGCTTCGAACAGCAGCCGGACGTGCAACTGAAGGTCGAGGTGCCGGTAATCCTGCCCCTGACCAGGGAGCGTTCGAGTGGCCTGCCCCGTTCCATGGGGCAGTGGGGCAGGGCGGAGGTGACGGTGCGACTGAAGAGCTTCATATGGATAGAGGATCTCATCCTCCATATCGAGCACGGGATCGGCGCCGTCACCGGAAGACGTGCCGATTCGGATGCAGATCTTTCCGTTGAGACCCTTGCCCGGCGGATTGCCGAACGTCTTTCAGAGCTTTCGGGCGTTGGCTGGTTTTTCCTGCGGGTGGAGAATCTCGGCAACGAGTATTCGACCTTCGCCACTCTCGAATCCACCGTGTAACGAACGCGTTGCACGCATGAACAGTTAACCTTTCCCCCAGAAAACATAGCCTGTATGCGTGATCTATTATTTGAAATCGGTACGGAAGAGTTGCCCGCCGGGTTTATCCAGCCGGCTCTGGCCCAGCTGCATGACAATTTTGTCAAGAAGGCTGAAGCCATGAGCCTCGGCCATGGTGAGGTGGCCGTCAAGGGGACTCCGCGACGGCTGGCGCTGATAGTCAGACAACTCGCCGATCGTCAGCCGGATTGCCGGGAAGAGCTGCTGGGCCCGTCGAAGGCGGCGGCTTTCGGACCTGATGGCCATCCGACCATGGCTGCCGAAGGGTTTGCCAGATCCAAGGGGGTGACGGTTGCCGATCTCCAGGTAGTGGATACTGCCAAGGGCGAGTACCTGATGCTGGTGCGGGAAGTTGCCGGCAGAGCGACTGAAGAACTGCTGCCGGATCTGCTGCATGAATTGATTCTGGAGCTGACCTTTGCCAAATCGATGCGCTGGGGTGAAAATCTCCACCCCTTTGGCCGGCCGATTCAATGGCTGACAGTCCTTTTCGGTGACAAACCGGTTGCGGTCGAGCATGAGGGGATTGTCTCGTCGTCTTCCAGCCGGGGCCACCGTTTCATGGCGCACTTCCCTTTTACGGTTACCAGTGCCGCCTCCTATGAGGAGCAGCTGCGCGATCATGCCGTCCTGGTCGATCCCGAGGAACGGCGACAAGCGGTGGTTGCAGAGATTGAGGCGGCAGTTCAGACCTTTCCCGGCGACGGCAGCCAGCGGGTGGCCATTGACGAGGAACTCGTCGATACGGTTACCAACCTGGTCGAGTATCCTTTCGGCATCTGCGGCACCTTCGAGGAGAAATTCCTGCAGGTTCCCCCTGAGGTGCTGATCACCTCGATGCGGGAGAATCAAAAATATTTCCCGGTGGTCGATGCCAGCGGGAACCTCTTGCCTGGTTTCGTCGCCGTTAACAATACCAGGGTGGACAACCCCGACGTCAGCCGCAAGGGGCATCAGCGGGTGCTGAGGGCCCGGCTCTCCGACGCCTTGTTCTTTTTCAACACGGACCGGGAGAGGTCGCTTGCGGCCCGGCGGCAGCAGCTGGGAGGCATAGTTTTCCAGGCCAGACTGGGGACGATGCTGGAGAAGAGCGAACGGCTCGTCAAGCTGACCCGGAGCATCTGCGAGATCCTGCGGCCGGACCTGACAGACGCGGCCTGCCGGGCGGCTGCCCTTTGCAAGGCCGACCTGCTGACCAGCATGGTCGGAGAATTCCCCTCGCTGCAGGGGATCATGGGCCGATCCTATGCCCTCCATGATGGCGAACCTGCGGTGGTTGCTCAGGCGATCCAGGAGCACTACATGCCGAAACGGGCCGGAGCCGAATTGCCGGGCTCCGATGCGGGGGCCATTCTCGGTCTCGCGGACCGGATCGATACCATCGCCGGTTGTTTCGGCATTGGCCAGGTACCGACGGGGACTGCCGACCCCTTCGGGCTGCGCCGGCTCTCTCTGGCCGTGCTCAACATCATCGCCGGCAAGGGCTATCGCGTGTCGCTTACCGAGATCTTTCACAAGTCTCTGGCCCTCTACGGCGGGAAAGTCGACGCCGGAACCGAGACCGTGCAGGCGATACGGGCATTTGTCCTTGGCCGTTTCGTCAACGATTGTGCGGCCAAGGGGATGGATCCCCAGGCTGTCGAGGCGGTGGTGTCGGTCGGTTTTGACGACGTCATCGACTGTTTGGAGAGAATAGAGGCTTTTCGGATCATCCGCTCAGAAGATGCCTTCCCCGTGCTGGCTGCCGCCTACAAGAGAATCCGCAATATCCTGAAGGACAATGCGGACACCGAGATTGCCGCCGCACTCCTTCAGGCCGGGGCGGAACAGCAGCTCTACGACGTCTTCCTCAAGGTCAGGCTCAATGTTGAGGCCAGCCTGGCGGAGCGCAACTATCATGGCGCGCTGCAGGCCCTTCTTGAAATGAAGCCGCCCGTTGACAGGTTCTTCGACGATGTGATGGTCATGACCGAGGATCTGGACGTCCGCCGGAACAGGCTGAACCTGCTGACCGCAATCGGCGAGTTGATCCTGAGGATCGGCGATATATCGAAGATGCAGGAGAACTGATCCCCCGCTGTATTTTTCCCGATCGCCCGAAAAAAAAGGCCGTCCTGAGCAGCTTCAGGACGGCCTTTTCTATTTGATCTCCTGCTGCAGGTTATTTTGCGTGGCAGGTTGTACACTTATCAATGCCCTTCTCTTTCAGGGCAGGATCTTTTTTTACCATCTCCTTGTGGCACTCGAGGCAGTTGCCGTGGCCGGCCCCTTTCAGGGTGTCGAGCTTGAGCGCGCCCTTGGTCTTGCCGGCGAGTTTTTCCGGATTGTGGCAGCTTTCACATTTGCCGATCTCCATGCCGTCGGCATAGGGAACCTGCTTGCCATCCTGCATGCCGTGGTGGCAATCGCCGCACTTGAGGGTTTCCTGATGTTTCTTGTGAGGGAAGGTGGCCGGTTTCGGCTTGGCGCTGCCGGTAGCCGTCAAGGTGATCGTTTCCGGGCCGGTATCTCCGGCAAAACTGGTACATGCCAGGCCACACAGAAGAAATGCTGCAGCTGCTCCGCAAACCAATGCCTTTCTGATCATAAGATTCACCCCTTTCTTTGATATGGAAATAGCGCCGGCAACACCATATTGCCACTGCCTATTTGTACTTTTTTCGCCACTGCTTGTCAAACATCCTGTGAGAATTTCTCGGTCAGCGGCGGCCTGGCTGCATCAGGCTCAGCTCGATCCGTAGCTGTGCAGACCGGAGAGGAAAAAGTTGACGCCATAGTAGGTGAAAATGACCGAGAAAAAGCCGAGAACGGCCATCCAGGCGATGGTTTTGCCCTGCCATCCCCTGGTGTAACGGGAATGCAGGGTGATGGCGTAGATAAACCAGGTGATCAACGACCAGGTTTCCTTCGGGTCCCAGCTCCAGTATGTCCCCCAGGCCGAGTTCGCCCAGACCGCGCCGGTGATGATGCCGGCGCTGAGCCAGATGAAACCGAACAGCATCGATTTGTAAATGAGGTCTTCGATGGTGTCGACAGCCGGGAGCGCGCCGGGAGGGCTTTCGCTGTCGCGTTTTGCCGACCCGCTGCCGGAGAACTTGATGAAAAACATAAACCCGAGGCCTGCGGCAACGGTGAAGGCCGCATAGCCGACAAAGCAGGTGATGACATGGGCGATCAGCCAGTTGGACTGCAGGGCTGGAATCAGCGGGGATATCTCTTTGGAAATGTTGGTCGCAAATGAGGCGTAGGCCATCGCCAGAAAGGCGAAAGGCAGGGCGAAAACACCGACCAGCCTGATCCTCGTTTTCCATTCCAGTGCCAGATAGAACAGGGCGATGGTCCAGGAGAAGAAGACCACCGATTCGTACATGTTGGTCAGCGGGGCGTGACCGATCCCCATTTTGTAGGATTCAACCCAGCGCAGGGCGATCCCGGCGGTCTGCACCACGAAGGCGGCGATGGTGGCAACGACGCCGAGGCGATGGGCGAAGTCGGCCTTGAAGACCAGGTGATAGACAAACAGCAGGGTTGCGAAGAGGTATATGAATGTCGTGATTCCAAGTAAGAGGGAGCTTGTCATGATGTTCTCCTAGAAGGCCTGGGACCAAGGGTGTGTGTTCGACGTTGTTGGGATGTCCCGTGCGCTGTTGCGT
>CAYYWK010000297.1:2709-4581 GCA_964475345.1 uncultured Desulfobulbus sp. | reverse complement strand
ATGCGATTGCGGCACTTGAGAAATTCCATGCCGGGTTGCTGGCAGCGTCGCGCGCCGCTTGTTCAGGGCCGGTTGACTGCTGCCGGTTGTCGGTCAGGTGTTTTTGGTGCGCCCTCACTCGTCCCAGATGCCGGCCGCGGTGTACGGGGAGCCGTTCACTTCCCAGAACAGGCCTTCGACATAACGGCGGTCGCGGTCAATTGCGGCGATTGCGGCCATGTCGCCTTCGTCGAGTTCCAGTTTGACCGCGTCGAGATTCTGCCTGATCCGCTGTGCCTGCACCGATTTGGGGATGACGATGACGCCGCGGGCCATGGCCCAGGCCAGGATCACCTGGCCGGCGTGGCAGCGGTGCTTTCCGGCAATCTCAGCGATCACCGGGTCCTGCAGCAGGACAGGCTCGTCAGGGGTTTTCAGGGCCTTTGGCCGGTCGCCGGAGCCAAGCGGCGAATAGGCGGTCAGCAGGATGCCTTTTTCCCGGCAGTAGTCGAGCATCTTCTGCTGTTGCAGGTAGGGGTGGATCTCGATCTGGTTCATTGCCGGGGCGGTCCGTGCCTGCTGGCAGAGGTCGTCGAGTTTGGGTATCGAGAAATTGCTGACGCCGATATGGCGGATAAGTCCCTTGCCGACGCACTCCTCCATGGCCTGCCAGGTCGCGGCAATCGGCACCTCGGTCAGCGTCAGCCAGTCCTCGCTGCTGCGGGGAAAGCCGATCCCTGCCCTGAAGGCGACCGGCCAGTGGATCAGAAAAAGGTCGAGGTAATCGAGCTTCAGGTCGTGCAGGGTCTTGAGGAGGGCCGGCATGACCTGGCCGGGCTCGTGGGCGTCGTTCCACAGTTTCGAGGTGATCCACAGATCGTCCCTGGCAATGCTGCCAGACTTGATCGTTTCATGGAGGGCCGCGCCCACTTCAGACTCGTTGTTATAGGCCGGGGCGCAGTCGATGTGGCGATAGCCGGCGGCGATGGCTTCCTTGACGGCGGTGTAGACCTCGCCTGGTTTCGATTTCCAGGTGCCGAGGCCGATGCTCGGGACGAGCGGGCCGTTCTGTTGTGGTGCTGGGTTCATGGGATGCTCCACTGGTGCAGGTTGACGGCCTTGCCGTGCATGCAGGCATGCCGGTTTCAGTTTCGATCAAGATAGGGGCCCTCGTCAGAAAGATCAAGTCTGCCTTTCCGTTCACAGCCGTTTCAGATAGAAACGGTAATAGCCCACCAGGTTGCTGGTGATGAACAGCGCTTCCATCAGCACGGCCATCGGCGTGCCGGCGAGGGCATTGTGGACCAGCCAGAGACTGGTGCCGATCAGCATCAGCTGCCGCAGGCGTCTGTCGTCCCGGCAGAAGGTTCCGGCAGTGCCGAACAGCGAGCCGCAGCCGCTGAGGATGCTGAGCAGGCCGTTGAAGGTGCAGATCGTCACCGTCACCGTGGCGGCCATGAAGACCGCCATGACGTTTTTCGAGGTGGTGAAGAGACTGGAGACAAACCTCACCGTCGCCAGCAACCCCAGACCGGCGGCGGTCCAATGGCCGAGAATGGCGAAATGCATCGAGATCAGGGTGCAGGAGATCACCAGGCAGGCGATGATTTTTCCACGTTCCTTGAACTGGAAGGAAAGGAGGTCGAAGCAGATGGCGACGGCGACGAGGATCTGCGAAACGAGGAAAGAGGACACGATATGGCGGCTGCTCTGCTGTGAAAGGAAGTCGATTCCTGTCCCGAGATACGAGGGAAGGGGTGTCTGATACCGACTGAAGTTCCGGCTCCGGATTGGTGCAGCGACGGCGGCACCGCTGGTTGTTGCCGTGCATGCGATCCGCAACCTACCATGTTCTGTGGAATTCTGCAGTGACTGAACGTGAAATGGGGCGGC
>CAYYWK010000297.1:0-2609 GCA_964475345.1 uncultured Desulfobulbus sp. | reverse complement strand
GGGGCGGCACCGCCACGTAATTCCGAGAATGCGGAAGGATCCGATTTGGAATAGCGGAAAAAAAACGACACATTCTCTGAAAAAGATCGTTTCAGGGGCAAAACAGCAGCTTGAGCAATCAAGACAATCTCAGGAATATATGTAATATTAGATAATTATCGTGAAGGAATCGTTTTGAGGGGGCAATTTGCGAACGGAAAATCCGGTGGTCCGATTTTTGCTAGCAGGAAAATGAACAAATCGCGGTAATGCTCAGAGCCACAGAGAAGTAAAATATATATGCGAAATATCATACTGTTGCTGCTTGTGATCATGGTTTTTGGTCTTTTTATTCAAAGCATGAAACCCAGCATCGAGAAATCCCAGGCAGACTTCCAGGCCTATTCCCGCAATTCGCTGTTGCCGGAAGATACGGGGGCAAAGAAGCAGTAAGGCAATCGGGCCAGGTCCGGTAAGGCTGGGCGGCGGTCGCACTTGCGCCGCGATGGGATCGTCGGGTAATGATTGAGGTGTGCTGAGAGGGTTTTGCGCGTATATCTGGCCGCGGCTCCTTCGAGGAAACGGCAGTTTTGCACACATTGAAAACACAAGGGCTGCGAGACTGTTCTTGCTGGCAACCTCATGCCGGAGCACAGTATGAAACGTGTGCCCGGGGCAAACAAAAAACCCCCAATCCACTCGGGAGTGGATTGGGGGTTTTTTGTTTGTAACAACGTATTCTGGTACCTGGGGCCGGGATCGAACCGGCACTCCCTTGCGGGAACGAGATTTTAAGTCTCGGGTGTCTACCAGTTCCACCACCCAGGCGAGTGGGCTGTTTTTACCATACACGCCTCACGGGTGTCAATTGCCAAAAAGAAGTGCATGGGCGTCCAATTTTGTCGGTAACTTATTGGTATGTATTGAAATATCCATTCTGAGGCCACTCTTGCTCGCGCTTGCCCATCCCGGGGAAGGTCATGCAAAACGGGCCTCGCGGATGATCGTCAGCATTTCCCTCACCGCCTGGTCCAGACCGGTGAAGACGGCTCTCGAAACGATGGCGTGGCCGATGGAAAGTTCGTCAATCCCTTCCAGGGCGGCAATGGCAGGGGTGTTGCGGTAGTCCAGGCCATGCCCTGCGTTGACCCGCAAACCGATGCGGCAGGCCTCCTCGACTGCGGCGGCGACCTGCTGGAATTCCTGGTCACGGGCGAGTTCGGTGGCGGCGTCGCAGTACCTGCCGGTGTGGATCTCGACGAAGGTGGCGCCGATGTCGCTTGCCGCCTTGATCTGTTTCGGGTCGGGATCGATGAAGAGCGAGACCGGTATTCCCTGGGCCGCCATGCTCTTTACGGTCTGGGCCAGCTTCTTTTTCTGGCCGCTGACGTTGAGGCCGCCCTCGGTGGTCAGTTCCTGCCGCTTTTCCGGGACCAGGGTGACCATGTCGGGTTTGAGCTCGAGGGCGAAATCGATGATTTCCAGGCTGGCGCCCATCTCCAGGTTGAGCCTGGTCTTGACCGTCTGGCGCAGCAGCAGGACGTCCCGATCCTGGATGTGCCGCCGGTCCTCCCGCAGGTGGACGACGATGCCGGAGGCTCCGGCCAGTTCGCAGATGGCGGCGGCGGTGACCGGGTCGGGTTCGATGGTGCCGCGGGCCTGACGGATGGTGGCGACATGGTCGACGTTGATGGCGAGATGGGGCATGGAGATCCTCCTTTGCTGGCTGAGGTAGGCTAGCAGTTCTGCTTCTCGTTTGGACATTCGCTGTTCTTCGCTTTCCGAGCGCTCATGGTCATAGCCAAGGAGATGCAGCAGGCCATGAGTGACGAGCCAGGTGAGACGGTTTTCGAAGGTTTCGCCGAATGCGTCCGCCTCCCGGCGGGCTGTTTCCAGGGAAATGACGATTTCGCCCAGTTCCCGGAGCGGCAGGTCGGCGAAACTCGGGTCGATTCCGTCGGCGAAGGGAAAGGAGAGGACATTGGTGGGCGCGTCCTTGTGGCGGTACCGGCTGTTCAGTCCCTGTATTTCGGCATCGCTGACCAGGTGCAGACTGAGGTTGTAGTCGGCCATCCCGCATTCGCAGAGCAGCAGGTCGGTCTGCCGTTGCAGGCGCCGCCTGTTGACGAGGCGCGCCGCACCGGGGTGACTGGTCGAGATATCTACAGGCATGGCCGTTTGCGAGTTGGCGGGGAAGATGGGAGAGCCGGCCGGATATGGCCTGACAATTGGCGGCAGGCGCCTTTTTGTGTCAACCTTTCAGCTCGGAACCGATTCATAGGCCTGGATGATCTTCTGTACCAGCGGGTGCCGGACGACGTCGGATTTGGAGAAGTTGCAGAAGGCGATTCCTTCGACTTTCTTGAGGATGTTGCGCGCTTCGAGCAGGCCGGAATGCTTCTTGTCCGGCAGGTCGACCTGGGTGCTGTCGCCGGTGATCACCGGCCGTGAATCGAAGCCGATACGGGTGAGGAACATCTTCATCTGCTCGCGGGTGGTGTTCTGGGCCTCGTCGAGAATGATGAACGCGTTGCTGAGGGTACGGCCGCGCATGAACGCCAGCGGGGCGACCTCGATGGTTCCCTGCTCGATCAGGTCCAGGCTTTTTTCGGGGCCGAGCATGTCGTGGA
>CAYYWK010000296.1:0-4593 GCA_964475345.1 uncultured Desulfobulbus sp. | reverse complement strand
AAGGTCGTGGTCTGCGTATCCCTTCAGGCGACATGTTCCAGCCCCGGCGCCGGGAAGCCAGAGCACAACTCCCTGGCCTCCGCGGCCACCCTGGCCTGGACGGTTTCGTTGTCTGGATCGCTGATGACGACGTCGATCAGGCGGCCTATCTCGACCATCTCGGCTTCTCTGAAACCGCGGGAGGTTACGGCCGCAGATCCCATCCTGATGCCGCTGGGGTCATAGGGTTTGCGCGGGTCGTTGGGGATGGCGTTGCAGTTGAGGACGATGCCGGCGTTGTCAAGGATGCGGGCGGCCTTCTTGCCGGAGAGCCCCTTACTGGTCAGGTCGACCAGCAGCAGATGGTTGTCGGTGCCGCCGGTGATCAGCCGGAAGCCGCGGCTGATCAGGGATTCGGCGAGAGCCCGGGCGTTCTTGACGATCTGCTGGGCATAGCTGCGGAACTCCGCCGTCGAGGCCTCCTTCATCGCCACGGCAATGGCCGCGGTGGTGTGGTCGTGCGGCCCGCCCTGGATTCCCGGGAACACGGCCTTGTCGATGGCCTGGGCATGTTTCTCCCGGCAGAGGATCATCGCCCCCCGCGGTCCGCGCAGGGACTTGTGGGTGGTGCTGGTGACGACATCGGCGTAGGGCACGGGGGAGGGGTGGGCGCCGCCGGCAACCAGGCCCGCGAAATGCGCCATGTCGACCATCAGAAGCGCCCCGACCTCGTCGGCGATCTCGCGGAACTTAGGAAAATCGAGGATGCGCGGATAGGCGGAATGGCCGGCGATGATGATCTTCGGCCGGCAATCGATGGCCTTCTGCCTGATTGCGGCATAATCGAGGAGACCGGTTTCCGGATTCAGCTGGTAGGACTGGGCGTTGAAATACCTGCCGGAGATGCTCACCGGTGAGCCGTGGGTCAGGTGGCCGCCGTGGGGAAGCGCCATGCCGAGGATGGTGTCGCCGGGGTTGAGGAAGGCCAGGTAAACGGCGAGATTGGCCGGCGACCCGGAGTAGGGCTGGACGTTGACATGCTCCGCGCCGAACAGTGCCCTGGTCCGCTCGATGGCGATGCTCTCGATCTGGTCGATGATCTGCTGACCTTCGTAATAGCGCTTGCCGGGGTAGCCTTCCGAGTACTTGTTGGTCAAGACCGTGCCGGTTGCCTGGAGGACCGCTGCCGAGACATAGTTTTCCGAGGCGATCAGGCGGATCTTGCGGGCCTGGCGCTGTTCTTCCTGCTGCACCAGTGTGAAAATTTCCTGGTCAGCATTGCGCAAATATTCCATATTCCTTCCTTTTTCATACACGTGGTGGCTCTCCGGAAAGAGGCTTCCCGGGTCCGGCATCAGGGTGTTGCGGCAATAAAAAACGGTGCCATGCCCAGAGTCAGGTCCGTGGCCACCGCCGTATTCAGTATTTTCCCGGCAGCGGACTGTCAGGCCCATCCTGCTGGGTCATCCTTGATAGGAATCGGGAAAAAGAAAAAATATACCCAAGTCGGGGGCAATTGCACAGTGGAAAATAGGGAAAAGACGCAGCTCCCCGGCCGTGTCGAGGCACTGGATTTCCGGGCCGGTTTCCTTCAGACGACGGGGAGTTCGGGAAAGTCGGTAAATATGGCGGTGGCCCCGAAGGCAAACAGTTCCCGCTGCCGTTTGCCGTCGTTGACCGTATAGACGTTGATCCCGATGCCCGCGGACCGCAGCGTGCGGATCAGCTCCCTGGTGGTGATGGCGTCACTGGGGTGATAGGCGGCGGCGCCGATGCCCTTGAGGTAGGCGACAAGGTCCGGCGGGTGCTGCTCGTCCTGGAGGACGCCTACCGAAATATGCGGGGCAAGCGACTTGACCTGGAACAGGTAGTCGTGGTTGAAGGAGGAGACCAGCACCATCGGGGCCGTGCCCGTCCGGTGAATGACATCGAGCACCAAACTGACGATGTGCTGGTCAAAGACAGTCTTGTGCTGGTGCTTGAGCTCGATGTTGACCGGGATCTTGCTGCGCACGGCCCAGTTCAGCATCTCCTCGAGGCTGAGGATGCGCTGGGGTAGAATCCCCTCGACAGCGGTCCTGGCCAGCTGACCTCCGGCCAGGGTCGAGAAAGGGTCGGCGTCGAGGAACCAGGAACCGGCGTCGAGCTGCTTCAGCTGATCCAGGTTCCAGGACGAGACCCTGAGCGAATTCACCCCGATCTCCTGCATCAGGCTGATGGCATTGGTGGTGCGTGCCAGCGACGGATCGTGGATCACCACCGGGATGCCATCGCGGCTTATCTGGACGTCGATCTCGATGAAATGGCAGCGACCGATGCAGGCGATGAACGCGCTCAAGGTGTTTTCCGGCCTGCAGGCCCTGAAGCCGCGATGGGCAGCGATCAGGTGGGGCGCGGAGAAACGGTCGAAGAAGGTCATGGACGCCTGCCCGTTATTTTTCCTTAAGTTTCATCCAGTACTTCTCAACGAGTTCGTTGGTGGCGTCGTCGAGGTGGTTGAGGAACTCGCCGCGGGCGGCGTCTGCCTCGGCCGGATAGACGATCGGGCTGCTGCGGATCTCATCTGGCAGGTGCTCGAGGGCAGCCGCGTTCGGGGAGGAGTAGCCCATTTCCTCGCTGATTGCGGCGGCGACCTCGGGTCTGAGGATATAGTCCAGGAAGAGGTGGGCCTCGGCGATATTCGCCGCCCCCTTGGGGATGGCGAAGCTGTCGAGCCAGAGGCTGAAACCTTCCTGCGGATACAGGTAGGCGATGGCAGGGTTTTCGCCGTTGGCGATGAAGGCCTCGCCGTTCCAGACCACGCCGGCGGCCACTTCGCCAGCGAGCAGGGCCTGTTTCGGCGAGTCGGAGTCGAAGGTCCGCACCGACGGCATCAGCTCCTTCAGCTTCAGGAAGGCCTGCTCGAGATGGGCCGGGTCGCTGTCGTTGATCGGGTAGCCGAGAACCTTCAGGCCGATGCCGATGACCTCCCGCGAATCGTTGGGCAGCAGCAGCCGGCCTTTGAGCTCGGGTTTCCACAGATCGGCGAGGTTCTTGACGGTGTCGGTGCCGAGCATCTCGGTGTTGACGGCGATCGAGGTCGATCCCCACATGTAGGGCACCGAGTAGCTGTTGTCGGGATCAAAGCTCTGATTGAAGAACTGCGGACCGATATTCTTCAGGTTCGGCAGCTGCTTTTTGTCCAGCGGCAGCAGCAGGCCCTGGTCGCGCATCAGGCCGACATAGTAGGAGGAAGGGACGATGAGGTCGTAGCCTTTGCCGACCAGTTTGATCTTGGCGTACATCGCCTCGTTGCTGTCGTAGGTGGAGATGTTGACCTTGATGCCGGTCTCCTTGGTGAAGTCGGCGACCACCTGGTCGGGGATGTACTCGGACCAGATATAGACGTAGAGCTCACGGTCGGCGGCGGCCAGCGGCGCGGCCAGCCCAAGGCAGAGGAGGACGGCGAGGGCGGGCAGGAAATGGTTCTTCATCATCTTTTCTCCTTTAACAGGTGCCGGGAAACGATAACGGCGATAACGGTGATAGCCATCATGACTACGCACAGGGCGTTGACATCAGGCTTGATTCCCAGACGGACCATCGAATAGATACGAAGCGGCAACACCTCGTAAGTCGGGCCCGTCGTGAAGAAGCTGATCATCACATCGTCCAGCGACAGCGTGAAGCTGAGCAGCCACCCTGCAACCGCCGCCGGCGTCACCAGCGGCAGGACGATATGGCGGAACACCTGGTACTCGCCGGCGCCGAGGTCGCGGGCGGCCTCGATCACCTCGCCCTCGAAGCCCTTGAAGCGCGAATAGACGGTGGTGGCGACGAAGGGCACGCTGAGGGTGACGTGGGCCATGGTGATCGTCATAAATCCCAGGGGCAGCTGAACGACGAGAAAAAGCAGGAGCAGCGAGATGCCGATCACGATATCCGGCGACATCATCATCACGAACAGGGTTCCGAAAAGCAGCTTCCGCCCGGGGAAGGTGTACTGATAGAGGATGAAGGCGGCCAGGGTGCCGATGTTGCAGGCCAGGGTCGCCGACACCGCCGCCACCGTCAGCGAATGCATCGCCGCTTCCATCAGCGTGACGTTGCTCCACAGCTTGACATACCAGTCGAGGGTGAAGCCCTTCCAGGCCAGCGAAAACTTCGAGGCGTTGAACGAGTCGACTGCCATCACCGCCAGCGGCAGGTAGAGGAAGGTGTAGACCGCCGTGGAGTAGAGGGTTTTGGCAAGCCTGTTCATGACTCGTCCTCCTGCCGGCCCGAGCGCTGGATGCTGTGGTAGTAGACCAGCAGCATCATCCCCATGATGGCGGTCATCGCGATGCTGGCGGCCGAGCCCATCGGCAGGTTGCGCGCGGTCAGGAACTGGTCGCGGATATAGTTGCCGAGCAGGATGCTGCGGGCGCCGCCGAGAACGTCGGAGACGTAGAACATACCGAGCGCAGGCAGAAAGACCAGCATCGAACCGCTGACGATGCCGGGCATGGTCAGTGGCAGCGTGACACGCCGGAAGGCCTGGAAGCGGGAGGCGCCGAGGTCGCGGGCGGCCTCGTGCAGCCGGGAGTCGAGGCGGAGGATGGAGGCGTAGAGCGGCAGGATCATGAACGGCAGCAG
>CAYYWK010000295.1:0-4604 GCA_964475345.1 uncultured Desulfobulbus sp. | reverse complement strand
CAAACTGAAAATCTATGCCCTTCATGAAACCAGGTACGCTTTAGTCGGATGAACCTTGTTTCTGCAACTCGGCACTTTGGACAAATGGAATTTACTTTACCTTGACAGGTGGAGGATCGGCCATGTTGCTGACAGGGTATACCCTGGAGATATTCCGCTCGAAGTGTAACGCCGGAGCCGAGACACTGCATTGCTTTGCCCACCTGGACGACGATGTCGGTAAAGCGCTGCCCTACCTGAACACGGTCCTCGGCGGCTTTTCCTATACCAGGGAGCCGCCTTCGCTGACCTTGAAGAACTCCGGCAAGCTGATCACCATCCATCCCCGCAAGATCGCGGTCAACGCCCTGCAGGACGAGGAGCAGGCAAAAAAGATCGTAGCCTGGCTGCAGCGGGAGATCAACAGCGCCTGGGAAAACCGGGCCGACATCGAGCCGAGCGAGCACGGGATTCAGCAACCGACCCTGATGGAAGTCCTGAAACTGCTGCCGAGAACCAACTGCCGGCAGTGCGGTGAGCCGACCTGCATGGTTTTCGCCGTGCGGGTGGTTGAAGGTGCGAAAGACCACACGGACTGCCCTCTGCTGCCGGGAGAGAGAAGGGAGGCCCTGGCCGCGTACCTCTCGCGGTTCAGTTTCGAATAACTCCCCAGCTGATAGCGAAAAACCTGACCGAACCCGTCTGCTTCTGCAGGTCCTTGAGCGTGTCGTTATACGTCGGATAGCAGCTGCAGCGCTTCCGGCAGGGTCTCGACAAAGGCCCGGATCTCGTCGCGAATCCGGCGGTAGCAGTCGCACTGCGCCTCTGCATCGGCACCTCGGGCGGCAAGATCTTGAGCCATTGCCGGGGGATCGGCAAATCCGACATGGAGCATCTTTTTCACCCCCGGGAAGAAGGGGCAGGTTTCGCGGGCGTTATCGCAGACGGTGATCACCGCATCGAAGATGATCCCCCTGAGGTCGTCGAGATGTTTTGAGGTGTGTCCAGAGATATCGACCCCGGCCTCGGCCATGACTTCGACCGCCGTCTGGTTGAGTCCATGGGTTTCGACCCCGGCGGACCAGACCTCGATCAGATTGCCCTTGAGAGCCCTCGTCCATCCTTCGGCCATCTGGCTGCGGCAGGAGTTACCGGTGCAGAGAAAAAGCAGCTTGAGTTTGTTTGCCATGTTCGTTTGCCTGTATGTTGATTTCCGGCTTTCGAGCTACTCTCAAATTTTCAATCGCTATCGATCCCTCATCTGCCTAAAATGCCGAGTACTTCTTCATCGGTGCCTGGTATGGCGGCGGGTTCTGGTTCGAACTGGTATACGCTGTATATCGCGGCAGGAGTTGCCGCTACAGAGAAAGAGCACTTTCCTCATCGTGTTCACCATGATTGTACATTGATCCTCGTCAGTTTGTTGTTAGAATTGGGGCAGGATCAGGATGGCAGGAAAGGCTGGACGATAAAATATACGGCGAGGATGGCGATCATCGTCCCCGCCAGCCGTCGGAAGACCCGGCCGCCCTGTTGCCATCTGCTGCTGATCAGCAGCTTCTTGACCAGCGCCGTCGAACTGCCGGCCACGACGATCGGCAGGCAGTGGCCGATGGCGAACACCAGGATGAACACCATCCCGGTGAACACTTTGGCCTGCACCGAGACGATGGCCAGGATCGGGGCGATGAACCCGAAGGTGCAGGAACCTGACAGCACCCCGTAGGCCAGACCGAGGATGAATGCCCCGGACAGGCCTTTCAGGGTCAGGCGGGCCATCAACCCGCCCGGCATCGAGCACTTGGCCACCCCGAGCATATCGAGTGCCACCCAGATCAGCAGCAGGCCGACGGCGATGGTCCAGTAGGGGCCGACATCGCCGAGCATCCGGCCGAGCAGCGAGCAGACGATGCCGATCATCACGATGGTGATGAACAGGCCGGCGGTGAAGACCACGGCATAAAGCGTTGCCTTTTTCCCCTCGACCAGGTGGTTCTGGCCGGCGACATAGCCAATGATCAGCGGGATCGAGGCCAGGTGGCAGGGGCTGAACAGCACGCTGACCATGCCCCACAGGAAACAGCCGAGGGCCCCCAGCAGGAGGCCCTGGCCCATCCAGGCGTTGATGGTGAGAAAGGCCTGGTCCATGGACTATTTGACCCCCAGTTTTGCTAGTTCGGCGACGATGGCGGCCTTTTCCATGAAGCCTTCGTGCCTGAACATCTCCTTCCCTTTGGCATCGTAGAAAATCTGGGTCGGGATCAGCTGGATGCCGTATTTGTCGCCGGCGCTGGGATTTTCCCAGACATCGATGAAGACGATGGCGGCCTTGTCCTTGTACTCCTTTTCCAGTTCCTCCATGATCGGCGCCATCATCTTGCAGGGGATGCACTTCTTGGCCCCGATATCGACCATGGTCACTTTGCCGGGCACCGGCGCGACGGGAACTCCGTCGCCACCCGAGGCGAATACCCCGGAGACTGAAAGCAACAACAGGCAACCGGCGAGGAGACCCGCCAGATTGAATGACCCATAGATGTTGTCCATTCCAGATACCCCGTTCATGAAAGAAAAAGTTTTGCTCTGTTGACGACCTGGGCGATGGTCTCGTCATCAACCTCCGTTTCCCCCTTGGTGAAGCCGAGGTCGGTCAGACGGAGATGATTGACTCGAACGATACCGGCCTCTTCCAGGGTTTTTCTGGCACAGTCGAGGGCACAGCCGTCGATGGCCAGGATCGAGGCAGCGGCTTCGGTCGACTTGACGATGCCACTGACCCGGCCGCCGATGCCCGCGAGGCAGAACATTTTTCCTATTCCTTTTTTAGTCAGCATGCGTGACGCACTGTCGGCCAGTTCGCCAACATCGGCAGCCCCAGAACAGGAAAAGATCAATTTCGGGCCTGAACTGCAGCTATAACTGCAACCACTTTGCATCGGAATCATCGTCTTTCTCCTCTGGATTGATTATTTCAGCATGCTTTTGACTTCATCGAGGGAAGGAACCCTTCCCACTGCCTTGACTTCGCCGTTGACCACCAGACCCGGGGTCATCATCACCCCGAAAGACAGGATCTGGTTGAAGTCGGCGACTTTTTCGATTTCACAGTCGATGCCAAGCTCTTTTGCCGCGGCGGTGACTGTTTCAGCAAGCTGGGTGCATTTGGCGCACCCCGGTCCGAGTACGTGAACCTTCATAGTTTCCTCCATGGTTTCCTGTTATCAAAAGAACATTCCGTACAACATGCCGCAGCAGGTCGAGCACACAACGGTAAGCGAAACAAAGGCCACGGTCTTTTTCAGGCCGAGCACGGTGTTGATGACCAGCATGCTCGGCAGGCTGAGCGCCGGGCCGGCAAGCAGCAGGGCCAGCGCCGGCCCCTTGCCCATGCCGCTGCCGATCAGCCCCTGGATGATCGGTACCTCGGTCAGGGTTGCGAAGTACATGAAGGCCCCGGCGAGGGCGGCAAAGAAGTTGGCGCCCAATGAATTGCCGCCGACAGCCCGGGCCACCCACTCGGAGGGGATCAGCCCTTCGTGGCCGACCCTGCCGAGCATGGCCCCGGCGACCAGAACGCCGAAGAGCAGCAAGGGCAGGATCTGCTTGGCGAAGGTCCAGGACGAGGCGAACCAGGCCCCGTTTTCACCCTTGTCGGTGCTGGTGACAATCGACAGCCCTATGAAACCGGCAGTGAAGGCGATGATCGGCTGGTCAGGGAAAAGAAAGGCCAGGACGGCGGTCGGAACGGCGATCAGACCGGCCTTCCAGGCCCGCATGTTAAACCAGAAGACCAGAATCAGCCCGAGTGCGACGGCGAAGGCGGAAGTGATCTGCCACTTCGCGGCAAAGATCGCGGCCCAGAGGCCGGTTGCCTCCTGCGGCCGTCCCCAGTTGGCGAAGACCAGGACGCCGATCATCGCCGCGAAGTAGAGGCTGGTCTGCCAGAGAGTAGGTTTGACCTCCTCGGCCGGCATCGCCATCTGGATCGCTAGCTTGGCGTTTTCCTCTTTGCGGAAGATAAAGGCCATCGATGCTCCGATGACAATACTCAACAGGACCGCGCCGACAGCCCGCGCTGTACCCATTTCAGGTCCGAGAATCCGTGCAGTCAGGACGATGGCAAGGGCATTGATTGCGGGGCCGGAATAGAGGAAGGCCGAGGCGGGGCCGAGGCCGGCGCCCATCTTGTAAATACCGGAAAACAGAGGCAGGATGGTGCAGGAACAGACGGCAAGGATGGTGCCGGAGACCGAAGCGACGCCATACGCCAGGACCTTGTTGGCCTTCGGACCGAGATACCTCATCACCGAGGCCTGGCTGACGAACACGCCGATCGCGCCGGCAATGAAGAAGGCCGGGATCAGGCAGAGCAGGACGTGCTCCTGGGCATACCACTTGACTAGGTGGAAGGCTTCGAGGATCGCGTTGTCAAACCGGCTCGAACCCACCGGCAGGTAATAGCAGCCGAGAAAGACAGCGACAATGAGCAGCAGTATTTTCCATTCCTTCTTCCATTCCATGACATGCACCGGGTGATATTTGGCCGAATGGCCAAGTGATTGGGAAAAAATTATCTGATTACCATCGAACTTCAGCCAGTTTCAGCAACCTTTGCGGAATCGGCT
>CAYYWK010000294.1:0-4606 GCA_964475345.1 uncultured Desulfobulbus sp. | reverse complement strand
GAGCGCGGGGCAGGCGGGCCAGGCCCCATCTTCGAGGTGACGGTGGCGCCGGTCCGCGACGAGCAGGGGATGGTCACCAACGCCATTGTCATGTACAACGACATCACCGAGCGCCTGCGGGCGGAAGCGGATCTCCGCCTGACCCAGTTCTGCATCGATCATGCCGGCATCGCGATCTTCAGGATCGAAGAGCCGGACGGGCGGGTGGCCTTCGTCAACGAGCATGCCTGCCGCAGTCTGGGCTACAGCCGCCAGGAACTGACCTCGATGACCGTTTTTGATTTCGATCCGACGTTCACCCTGGAGCGCTGGCGCGAGCACCGCCGCAACCTCAAGAAGAAAAAGAGGGGCATGATCGAGACGGTGCACCGCCGCAAAGACGGCAGCGAGTTCCCGGTGGAGGTGTCGATCAGTATTCTCGAATACGAGGGGAGGATATACTCCTTCTCGTTTGCCATCGACATCAGCGAGAGAAAGGCAACCGAGGCCCTGCAGCAGTCTGCGGGAAACAGGGCCTCCTGAAGCTACCTCTGCCTTCGCTCAGCCGTAGACCAGTTCTCCGCCCGAGTATCCCAGACCGCCGGCACAGGCCAGACAGAGCAGGTAGACGATGGTCAGCGTCCTGGCGTCCGCGCCGCGGTGCCTGAGGACCAGCGATGTTGCCAGCAACGCCGTCAGCACTGCCGCCAGCACCATCTTGACAATGATCAGCCCGTTCCAGCTTCCCTCCAGCAGGTGCAGCCAGTCGAGCATGCCGGCGACGATGGCCGGCACGATCGACAGCAGGGCCAGTACCGAACAGTGGTAGGCCGTCTCGCCGAGCGCCGGTTTCTTCCATATCAGGTTGACCAGGGAAAAGAGCACCATGCCGATGATCATGCCCATCGGAATGTGGACCATCATCGGGTGCAGGGGGTGGGTGAAGCCGATTTTTTCAAGGAGTGCATACAGACCTTCAACCATGTTCTCCTCCTTCCTCTGTGCAGTGAGAGAGTGCCGGGGGAATTTTCCCTCTCCCGGCCGGCAGGGTGATGCAGACCGCAGTCACCCTGATTGCAGAATAATCATTCCTGGTTGATTGACAGCCCTTTCCCGCACCCGGTATGAAAAAAAACGCTTATTTCAGCGATTTCAGCCAGGCATAGATGTCAGCGGCGTCTTGTTTGGACAGCTTGGCCTCGGGGTAGGCCCGCATGCTCGGCGAGTAGGGCTTGCGCAGTATGCCTTCGAACTTGGAGAATCCCATCTTCAGTCCGGCCACCGGCAGGGCGCGGCCGTCGTTGCCGTTGGGCCCGTGGCAGGCCGAGCAGTTGTGCATGGCGTACCAGCGCTTGCCGTCTTCCGGGTTGCCGGCGGGCGCGCCGCAGGCGGCCAGGACCGCGGCGCCGGCGAGCAGGAGCAGGATGATCGTGGTACGGGGGTGCAGGTGGTTGAGCATGGTTCGTCCTCCTTTGCTGTGGATTGTATGGGATATGCTCTGAAGGCGCGGGGCGCCGGGATTGCAGGTGTTGGCGGAAGCGTGCGGCATGGCTGGCAATTCTTCATCTGCTTTCGATGGTGCGCCTGGCGTCGATGCCGTAGCGCTTCATCCGGTTCCAGATCGTCACCCGCGAGACCCCGAGGATCTCCGCCGCCTTCGACTGGTTGCCGCCGGTGCTGTTCAGCACTTCCAGGAGTTCCTGTTTTTCGATCTCCTTGAGGTTGAAGGCGTTCCGGCGCGGTGCGGCTTCGCCGCTCCGCGGACGCAGGATGGTTTCCGGCAGGTGGCAGGGCGCAATCATCTCGTCATGGCAGGTGACGAAGGCGTATTCGAAGGCCCCTTTCAGTTCGCGGACGTTGCCTGGCCAGCTGTGGTTGACGAGAATTTCCATGGTATCGCGGCTGATGCCGGCGATCGCCTTGCCGCTTTTCAGGCGCAGCTTGTTGAAGAACTTCTCGGCCAGGAGCGGGATGTCGCCGACCCGCTCACGCAGCGGCGGCAGGAGGATGGGGATGACGTTGATCCGGAAGTAGAAGTCCTTGCGGTAGAGGCCCTGCTCGACGAGCTGCACCAGGTCCTTGTTGGTTGCCGAGATGATCCTGACGTCGGTGGGGATCGGCGTGCTCGAGCCGACCCGCTCGACGACCTTTTCCTCCAGCACCCGCAGCAGCTTGGTCTGGGTGGGGATCGGCAGGTCGCCGATCTCGTCGAGGAAGATGTCGCCGCCGTTGGCCATCTCGAAACGGCCGACCCGGTCCTTGTAAGCGCCGGTGTAGGCGCCGCGGACATGGCCGAAGAGTTCGCTCTCCAGCAGCGACTCGGTGAGACTGGCGCAGTTGACCTTGACGAAGGGCCGCTTGCGGCGCTGGCCGATGTCGTGGATGGCCCGGCTGACCAGCTCCTTGCCGGTGCCGCTCTCGCCGTAGATGATGACCGGGGCGTCGGAGCCGGCGGCGTTCTCGATCATGTCGAAGACCCGCTGCATGGGGGCCGAGGCCCCGACGATGCCGTGGAACTCGTCCTCGCTGTGGAGCTGTTTCCTGATCGCCTCCAGCTGGTTTTCCTTCTCGGTGATCTCGGAGAGGTCGGCGAGGGTCTCCACCGCGCCGATCACGTTGCCCTCGGCGTCCTTGAGGATGGCGGCGTTCTTCATGGTCTGGATGCTGCGGCCGTCCTTGCGGCGGATCTGGCAGCGCCGCTGCTCGGCCATCTCGGTCCGGTAGAGGCTGCACCAGGATCCGGCCCCATCGCCCCTCGCCCGCGCGCAGGACTCGCAGTGGAGGATCTCGCAGCTCCTGCCGATCAGCTCCTCGCGGCTGTAGCCGGTGATCTGCTCGAAGGCCCGGTTGACGGAGACGATGGCGCCGCGGGTGTTGACGATCATGATCCCGTCGCGCAGCGTGTTGACCACGGTCTTCCAGTATCCGTCCAGTTCCCTGCCGGTCATGGGCCATCTCCTGTTCAGCCTTAACACCTGTAAAGGATAACTGTTTTAACAGCTTAGCAGTTATCAGGGTGTACTGTACCCCCCTTTGCCCCCTTTTTCAATGACCGTGAAAATTGCCCCGCTGCGGCAAGATGCCGGAATGGCAGGCAATGGCCGGATCGCCGGCGAAATATTTTGTCCTTTACGTGCACTGGCCCGGATGTTGCTTCTCTTACGGGAACATCATGGAGGAGTGCAGGTCTGTGACAGGAAACGACGATATCATACTGGACTTCAGGAACACCTTCTCATCGATCTCGCTGCTGAAAATGACGGAGGTCTTCAGCCGGATGCAACCCTCGCAGGTCATGGAGATCCGGGGCTCAGACCCCGATATCCGCAAGGACCTGCTGAAGGTGCTGCCGGCGGCATCCTACGAGGTGCTGAAGGACGGTGAGAGTTACACCGGACCCGAATTCTTCCGGGTGCGGATCCGCAAGTGCCGGGACTGAAAGGCGGACCCGGGCAAGGACAGCACAGCGGCACAGGCGTCAGCCGTGCCAGAACCCGAGAGCAAAGGACGGACCCATGCTGGAAGGCATCACCATCACAGGGAAAAAGAAGAGCGGTTTTATCGACACGGTCAAGGACCTGCTGCCGGAAGGGGGCAACCTCAACCTCTGCCTGACCTGCGGCGCCTGCGTCGCCGGCTGCCCGGCGACGGGGCTTGCGGACATGGACCCTCGCAGGTTCCTGAGGATGTGCGCAATGGGACTGGACGAGGAAGTGACGACGACGCCGTGGGTGTGGATGTGTACGATGTGTCAGCGCTGCATCTACGTCTGCCCGATGCAGATCAATATTCCGCAACTGGTCTACAATGCCCGGGCCACCTGGCCCCGCGACAAGCGACCGAGCGGCATCCGCAACTCCTGCGACATGGCCCTGCGCAACGATTCCAACAGCGCGATGGGCACCGCCCCCGACGATTTCGTCTTCGTCGTTCAGGACGTGCTCGAGGAGTACCGCCAGGCCCAGCCGGAATTCGCCGACATGCAGGCACCGATCGACAAGGAGGGGGCCCACTTCTTCCTCAACCAGAATTCCCGCGAGCCGGTAACCGAGCCGGACGAGCTGGTGCCGCTGTGGAAGATCCTCCACCTCGCCGGGGTCGACTGGACCTACGGCAGCAAGGGCTGGGCGGCGGAGAACTACTGCATGTTCCTTGCCGACGACCAGTGCTGGGAGCACGTCACCCGGGTCTCGGCCCGCCAGGCCGACCAGCTGGGGGCGAAGGTCTTTCTCAACACCGAGTGAGGGCACATCACCTTCTCGGTCCGGGCCGGACTGAAAAAATTCAACATCGACCACAAGTTTGAGGTTGCCTCCATCTACCAGTACTACGCCAGGTGGATCCGCGAGGGGCGCCTGAAGGTCAACTCCGACTGGAACCGCGACCTGAAGGTCACGTTCACGATCCAGGACCCCTGCCAGATCGTCCGCAAGAGCTTCGGCGAAGAGGTCGCCGATGACCTGCGCTTCGTCGTCGCCTCGGTGGTGGGCGAGGAGAATATCATCGAGATGACCCCGAACCGCTCCAACAACTACTGCTGTGGCGGTGGCGGCGGCTTCCTGCAGTCGGGATCCACCGAGGAGCGGCGGGCCTACGGCAAGTTCAAGTTCGACCCGATCGCGGCCCC
>CAYYWK010000293.1:0-4617 GCA_964475345.1 uncultured Desulfobulbus sp. | reverse complement strand
CCAGCTGGTCGAGACCGATGCCGAGATGATGATCACCCATGGGGTTGATCCGAAGTCCAAGGCCCCGTCCTGTGTCGAATGTCACGACAATACCGGTTCCACCCCGGACGGTACCGGCATGGTTCCCTTCGAGGCCTTGGGCTACCATGAGATGCCGGCCAAGGTCAGTTCGTGCACGCTCTGCCATTCGAGCAAGTCCTCGTCATCCTGGCAGTCTATGCATACGACGCACAAGAGCAAGAGTGTCAGCTGCAGCAGTTGCCACTCGCCGACTCCGACCGGTCTGGTCAAGCCGACCAGCACCCTGTGCAGCAGTTGTCATGAACAGAAGTCATGGAGCAGTTCGAGCGGGCATTCGAAGCATATCAAACAAAAAATCGCCTGCGCGACTTGCCACACCTACATTTGAAGAAATCTTGATCAGCTGAATACGGAAACACTCCGTGATTGACCATTCTGCCGGGCTGCCGATTCGTCGGGAGTCCGGCAACTCAATGCCGTCATGCCTGCTTTGCCAGGCCATGGCGGCATTTTCATTTCGCTCCTGGTATGAGGTCATTTTGCTGCAGACCTCTGCGTTCAAAGCCTCCCCTGCCGGCCAGTCCCGGATTTTTCCTCATAAACGTCGAGGCGTGGCGTCCCGTGGTTCAGGAGAGCAGGGGCAGGCAGAGTCGTCGCCCTTTCAGCGGATCATTTGGTTCATTTCGAAAATTGGCAGCAGGATGGAGACGACGATCGATCCGACCGCCAGGCCCATCACCGTGATCATCAGGGGCTCGAGCAGTGAAGTCATGCCCTTCACAGCCGCCTCGACGTCCCGTTCGTAAGCGCTTGCAGCCTTCTCGAGCATGTCGTCGAGTTTGCCGCTTTGTTCGCCAGCGGCGATGAGCTGGACGAACATCGGTGGGAACCATTCGGAGGCCGTCAGCGCGACGGTCATGCTCTTGCCCTTGCCGATCAGCTCCGTCGCCTCGTCGATGACGGCGGCGATCCGGACGTTGTTGACCAGGGTGCGGACTATGCGCATCGAGGTCATGAACTCGACGCCGCTGCGGTTGAGGTTCGCCATGGTGGAAGCAAACCGGGCGAGGATGATTTTATGCAGGACAGGCCCGACCAGGGGGATCTTCAGTTTGATCGAGTCCCAGTAGTAGCGTCCTTTCGGGGTTGCAACCAGCGACCGGGCAACGAAGAACAGCAGAACCGCCAGAATCGCCATGGCCCACCAGTACTGCTGAAGCAGAGAGCTGAATCTGATCAGGAGGAGCGTGGGAAGTGGCAGCACCTGGTCCATCTCGTCGAAGATCTGGGTGATATTCGGTACGACATAGGTTATGAGGACCGCCAGGATGGCCGTTCCGATGCAGGCCATGAAGATCGGGTAATAGAGCGCTGCCTTGACCTTGCCCCGCAGATCCTGCTGTTTCTCGCTGAAATCGGCGAGACGGTCGAGGACGACGCCCAGCGATCCTGATTCTTCGCCTGCCCGGACCATGTTGACGAAGATCGGGGGAAAGACCTTGCCGTGGCCGCCCATCGCCTGGGCCAGGGTCTTGCCCTCGTTGACTTCGGTCTTGATCTGGCCGAGCACTTTCTTCATCGCGGCGCTCCCGGTCTGTTCCGAGAGGGAGGAGAGGGCTGCGTCCACCGGGATGCCGGCTCCGAGCAGGGTGGCGAGCTGGCGGGTGACAACGAAGACCTCCTCGGCCGAGACGCTGCGGATCAGGCTGAAGGAGAGCCAGGATTCCCGGCCGCCCATTTTTGCCCGGCTTTCCTTGAAAGAAACGGGATACAGACCTGTGGCACGAATTCTGGTGCGTGCCTGGGCCAGGCCGTCGGCTTCTATTATACCTTTACATTTTTTCCCCTGTAAATCCAGGGCCATATACTCATAGACCGGCATGGCGGGACCTTCTTTGTTGTGTGCCCAGGAAGCCGCTTCGGGAAAAACGCCTTTAGGGACATGGTATGAACAATGTATTTGAATTTCAATGCGAAAGAAAGAATCATGGATACGAAGGCATAATTATCCTATACTGAAAGAGCAGGGATGCTCCGGTGTGGTTTGACAGGCGGGACTGGTACGTTCTTTTCTTTTCTGGCAACTTTTTCCATTGCGCACGACTTTTCCAGTACGCACGGCATGTATACATCCTATTTCGGGCTGAAGGAAAAACCGTTCACCATTGCCCCCGATCCCCGCTACCTGTTCATGAGCGAGTTGCATCGGGAGGCGCTGGCGCATCTGGTTTACGGTCTGCAAAGCGACGGTTGCTTCATCCTGTTCACCGGGGAAATAGGCACAGGCAAAACCACGGTCTGCCGCTGCCTGCTCGGCCAACTCCCGCCGGAGGCGGATATCGCGATCATTCTCAACCCCAAGGTGTCGGTACTCGATCTTCTTCGAACCATCTGTGAAGAGCTGGCCATTCCGGAAAACGATGATCCGCCCTCGAACAAGAAATATATCGACCTGCTTAACGCCTATCTGCTGGGTGCCCATGCAAGGGGACGGACGACTGCCATCATCATCGACGAGGCCCAGAATCTCGAAAAGGATGTCCTGGAGCAACTCAGGCTGTTGACAAACCTCGAAACCAACACACATAAGCTGTTGAAAATAATCCTGCTGGGCCAGCCTGAACTGCGGAACGTGCTGGCAGCGCCGGAAATGCTCCAGCTCAACCAGAGAATAACCAGCAGGTATCATCTGCAACCTCTTGGTTCGGACGATGTCCAGCGCTATATCCGCCATCGCCTGATGATTGCTGGAGGAGGGACACAGCGCCTATTCAGCGATGAGGCGATCCGCCTGATAACCCGTCTTTCGCATGGCATACCGCGCATCATCAATCTGCTGTGCGACCGTGCGCTGCTCGGGGCGTATGTTGAAGGGACGGACACCGTCAGCCTGGATATCGCCAAGAAGGCGGCGAGGGAGGTCCTGCAGACTCCCGATCGACGGTTCGATCGGGCAAGTCGCTCAAGGGTCGTCTTGCAGGTTGTTCTCCTCGTCCTCCTCGGTCTGTGTTTGCCGTTGCTGTACTCAAATCGTGTGGAGGTGAACGAGGCGGCAACCCGGATCATCATGAAACTGGACAGTTTCTGGGAGAGGAGAACTGACGAACCGGCGAAAGCAGCTGGCATTTCGAGGGAAACTGCTGACAACGAGGTGTCACCAAGCATCAGTATCAGGAAACTGGAAAAGTTCGCTGAAGCAACAGACTTGAAGGGCGACGCGGAGGGAGTTCAGAAGCATACGGCAGACGAATCGACTGAATAGGAGCCGACTATGTCTTATATACTTGATGCTCTGAAAAAATCCGAAGAGGAGCGACGTCGTGGACGGATTCCCACGCTGCATGACAGTCAATTTCGGGAACCTGTCGGTTCCGGTCGGCTGAAGAGACAGCGGGGCAAGTATGTATGGTTGTTTGGCATGTTGGTGCTGCTGGTGCTCGCCGCGGCATCCTGGCAGTGGCTGTCCGCCACCCGCCCGTCGGCTGAAAAGCTGGCCAGTTCAGCGGATGCTGATACTCCAAGACCGGACCGACAACCTGAGCCGAAAGGGGAGATGGCCGGGGAATCTCCCAACCGGGAGGAGGTTGCGAAGAGCCAGAAGGCATTGAAAGGAAGTGTGACCGAAACGGTGAGCACCTCTTTAGCAACCGTGGAAAAACTGCCTGTCGCCCAGCTGCCTGAAGAAAGCGCAGATGCAGTGGTCATCCAGCCTGCGCCGCTGCAGGAAACCGGTATGCCGCCTCCAGTTTCCGTTCTTCCCAAACCTGCCGTTGTCGAATCCAGCAGTCTGCCGTTGCTGGCGGATCTTCCTGCGGAGCAGAGGAGCGCCATTCCTCCGATCAGTATCGAGGGCCATGTCTATGCAGAGGATGCCTCACGCAGGATGGTCATGATCAACAAGCGGGTGTTGCGGGAAGGGGAGATGGCCGGCAACGGCATCAAGCTCCTCCGCATTACCTGGGATGGGGTGGTGCTGCGGCACGCCGATGCCGAATTCCAGATACGGATCGAGTAAGAGAAATGCATGGCGCGGGCGTGGCATGGTAATTATACTTCCACGTAGTGGTTTCATTTTCAGGAGAGGAGTGAGAGCTATGTTCATATCCCACTTTCTGCGGCTGACGAGTATTCCCCTGCTGGCTCTGTGCTGTGCTGCAGGGTGGGTATATGGGTCGGAGAATCTCGATGCGGCATTTGGCGACAGGGGACTGGTTATTACAGATTTCGGTATTGCCGACGACCAGGCCAGAGCAATCGCCGTCCAGGAGGACGGCAGGATTCTTGTTGCCGGATACAGCAGCAGTTCCGCTGTGAAGGATATCGCCGTCGCCCGCTATCTCCCCGATGGCACGCTCGACCCCGACTTTCATGACGGGGGTACGCTTTCATTCAATATCTCCGACGGCAACGCCACCGTCCAGTCCCTGTCGGTTGAGGCTGATGGCCGGATCGTCATTGCCGGCACCTTCGACACCGCCCTGGGGCGGGCCGATACGAACGGTTTTGTTGTCAGATTGAACAAAGACGGTTCGAGCGACAACACCTTTGGCGAAAACGGCCGGTTTATTCTCTCCTTCGAGGGACTGTCCTGTGGGC
>CAYYWK010000292.1:0-4617 GCA_964475345.1 uncultured Desulfobulbus sp. | reverse complement strand
CCACCTACCTCCGGGAGATGGGCCGTTTCGATCTGCTGACCCCGGATGAGGAAGCAAAATACAGCAAGACCATCCGCCAGGGGTTTGAATCGATCATCCAGGCGATACGCGAGGACAAGTCCGGGGTGAAGGAAATCCGGTTGCTGGCAGAGCGTATCGACCTCTGGGAAAAGCGTGATCCGACGTTGAAGCCAAAGAAGCAGCAGCTCAACTTCATGCGCTACTCCGTTTCCAGCGCCGCCAAAAAGTACCCGGATGTCCGTGACCTGTTCGAGCTGCAGGCAAAACTCGAGGCTTACAGCCGGTCGATCGAGGTTGCCAAGGATACGATGATCCGCGCCAACCTCCGACTGGTGGTGTCGATCGCCAAACGGTACATGCACCAGGGACTGACGCTGGCCGACCTGATCCAGGAAGGCAACCTCGGCCTGATGCGGGCGGTTTTCCGCTTCGACTACACCAAAGGTAACAAGTTCTCCACCTATGCCAGCTGGTGGATCAGGCAGGCGATCACCCGCGCCATCCTCGACAAGACCAGGACCATCAGGCTGCCGGTGCATTTTCTCGAGTTGCGCAGCCAGTTCTTCAAGGCCTTCTACGCCCTGTTCAAGGAACTGGGACGCGAGCCGACCCCGCTCGAAATATCGAAGGCCACCAACCTGCCGATGGACAAGATCCTGTCGATCCTCGAGGCCTCGCGCGAACCGATTTCTCTCGAGACGCCGGTAGGCGACGATGACTCGACCCTTGGCGATTTCCTCGAGAACCAGGAGAGCCAATCGCCTTACGATGCGGTGCAGACCCGCGAACTGGCCGGCCGCGTGACGGAAATCCTCTCCACCCTGAGCGAGCGGGAGGAAAAGATCATCCGCCTGCGTTTCGGTATCGGAGAAAAGGCCGAGTACACCCTCGAGGAGATCGGCAAGAGGTTCAACGTCTCCCGCGAGCGTATCCGCCAGATTGAGAAGAAGGCCCTCAACCGCCTGCGCCATTCCAGCCGGCGCGAGAAGCTGAAATTCTTCATCGATTGACCTGATTTTCCCCTTCAACAGCGAGAGCCGGGTGCGAAGCCCGGCTTTTTTATTGCCGTGAAACACTATATCGAAAAGGCCGGATTCGGCCCGATCCTGGAGAAGGTCGAGGCCGGCGAACGTCTCGACCATGATGACGGTGTGCGGCTCTACCGCAGCCACGATATCCTCGCCCTCGGCTACCTGGCGGATATCGTCCGCAACCGGCTCAACGGCGACCGCGCCTACTTCATCTACAACCAGCACATCAACTACTCCAACATCTGCACCAATCTTTGCAAGTTCTGCGCCTTCGGCAGGGAGAAGGGGGCCGATCAGGCCTACGAGATGTCTGTCGACGAGGTCCGCAAGAAAGTCCGGGACCGCCTCGACGAACCGATCACCGAGATCCACATGGTCGGCGGCATCCATCCGGAGCTGCCGTTTTCCTACTATCTCGATATCCTGCGGGGGATCAAAGCGGAGCGGCCGGATGTCCACATCCAGGCCTTCACCTGCGTCGAGATCGCCCATCTGGCGGGCCTTGCCGGCAAACCGGTGGGGGAGACCCTCGAGCTGCTCAAGGAGGCCGGTCTCGGCTCGATCCCCGGCGGCGGCGCCGAGGTCTTCAGCCCTCGCATCCGGCAGCTGACCTGCGAGAAGAAGCTGTCCGGCAGCGACTGGCTGGAGGTCGCCAAAACGGCCCACCGGCAAGGTCTGCACACCAACGCGACGATGCTCTACGGCCATATCGAAACCTGCGAGGAGCGGCTCGAGCACCTCGAGGCCCTGCGCCTTGCCCAGGACGAGACCGGCGGCTTCCTCGCCTTCATCCCGCTGGCCTTCCACCCCAAGAATACCGGGATGGCCACCCTGGCGAAGACCACCGGCATCGATGACCTGAAGAACATCGCGGTGGCCCGGCTGTATCTCGACAATTTCCCGCACATCAAGGCGTACTGGGTGATGATCGGGCCGAAGCTGGCCCAGGTGGCCCTGTCGTTTGGCGCCGACGACATGGACGGCACGGTCAAGGAGGAGGTCATCACCCACATGGCCGGGGCCGAAACCGACCAGGCCATCGGCAGCACCACCCTGGTGCGGCTGATCCGAGAGGCCGGTCGGGTGCCGGTCGAGCGCGACACCCTCTACAAGGTCATCCGGGTCCATGACGAGCGGGCGTGAGACGGCGATGCGCGATTGCCAGATAACCGACATCCGTCAGCGAGTGCTTGCCGGCGAGCGGCTCGGGGACGACGATTTGCTGCTGCTGGCGGATGCCGCCGGCCTCTACGAGCTCGCCTTCCTCGCCGATGCCATCCGCCGGCGCCTGCACCCGGAAGGGATGGTCACCTACGTCATCGACCGCAATATCAACTATACCGACATCTGCATCTCGGCCTGCAAATTCTGCGCGTTTTTCAAGGCTCCTGAGGATCAGGGCGGCCACCTGCTGTCGTTTGCCGAACTTGGCCGGAAGATCGAGGAGACCAGGGCCCTTGGCGGCACCCAGATCCTGCTGCAGGGCGGGCTGCACCCGGACCTGCCGCTGTCCTATTACGAGGAGATGCTGCGCTTCATCAAGACCACCGGCATCCACGTCCACGGCTTTTCGCCGCCCGAGGTCTGGCACTTCGCACAGCTCTCCGGCCTGACGGTGGCGCAGGTGCTGCAGCGGCTGATCGCCTCCGGACTCGACTCGATCCCCGGCGGCGGCGCGGAGATCCTCTGCGACCGGGTCCGCCAGGCGACGGCGCCGCGCAAGTGCACCGCCGACCAGTGGCTGGAAGTCATGGAGGAGGCGCACCGGCAGGGGCTGCGCACCACCGCGACGATGATGTTCGGCCATATCGAGACGATGGCCGAGCGGCTCGAGCACCTGCGCCGGCTGCGGCAGTTGCAGGACCGCACGGGCGGCTTCACCGCCTTCATCCCCTGGCCCTTCCAGCCGGACAACACGGTGCTGGCCGGAATCGAGAAGACCACCGCCGTCGGCTACCTGCGGATGCTGGCGCTGTCCCGGATCTATCTCGACAACTTTGCCAACATCCAGGCCTCATGGGTCACCCAGGGACCGAAGATCGCCCAGCTGTCGCTGTTTTTCGGCGCCAACGATTTCGGCAGCACGATGATCGAGGAAAATGTCGTCGCCGCAGCCGGCATCAGCTTCCGGCTGACCGAGGGGGAGATCCGCCGGCTGGTGAGCGATGCCGGATTCACCCCGCACCAGCGGCGAATGGACTACTCCCTTGTCTGAGGTGGAGGGAATGGCGAGCGATGGCCACAGGCCGCATTCTCCTGCGGAAACCTCCGGCTGCCGGATCGGCATGGTCAACTATATCAATGTCGCCCCGATCTACGAGGTCTGGAAGGAGACCGTCCGGCGGCAGGACTGGCGGGTGGTCGAGGACACCCCGGCCGCGCTGTGCCGCATGCTTGCCGCCGGCGAGCTGGATATCGGGGTGGTTTCCTGTTACGAGTATGGCCAGAATCCATCGGAATACCGGATACTCGACGACCTGTCGATCAGCGCCAACGGACCGGTAGGTTCGGTCTTCCTCTTTGCGGAACTGCCGATGCAGGAACTCGGGGGCCGGCTGGTGCTGCTCAGCAGCCAGTCGAAAACCTCGGCGGCGCTGGTGCAGGTCATCCTCGAGGAGTTCGCCGGCGTCAGGCCGCGGTATCTGGTGGGCGAACTCGCATCCGTCGGAGAGCAGCCGCAGGCGGTGCTGGCCATCGGCGACGACGCGCTGCGCCTGGTCAGGGAAGGGCGCTATCCGCACTGCTACGATCTGGGGGAGATCTGGAAGCGGCAGACCGGCCTGCCCTTCGTCTTCGCGGTCTTTGCCGTGCGCGAGGAGTACTGCCGGCAGCATCCCGCGGAACTGGCCGAGATCCACCGCCAGTTCCTGCGCTGCCGGGCCCGCGGCCGCGAGGATATGCACCTGATCTGCACGCGGGTCGCCCCCCGCATCCCGATGGCCTGTGAGGACTGCTATGCCTACCTGCGGGCCATCGAGCACGATCTGGGGGACGAAAAACGGCTTGCCCTGGAGAAATTTTTCGGCTACCTGATCGCCAGGGGCGAGTGTTCGACGGCGGCTCTTCCGCTGAAGATTCACCACCTGCCGGTTTGAGGCATGCCAAGAGGAGGTCCCCCCGTGTCACCAGTTCACCATGTCCACACCGCCACACCTGAAAAACTGCTGCTCGCCGTCACCGGTGCCAGCGGCATGCTCTATCTGCGTGCCTTTCTGGCGGTCGCCGCCGGCAGCGGCCTTGAGGTCCACGGCATATGTTCGGCCTCGGGGCGGAAGGTTCTGCGGATGGAAGAAGGGCTCGCCCCGGAGGAGTTGCCCGGCATCAGCCGCTGGTTTGCCGAGGACGATTTCACCGCCCCACCGGCGTCCGGGTCAAGCCTCTACCGCGGGATGGCGGTCCTGCCCTGCTCGATGGGGACCCTGGCGGCGATCGCCGCCGGCCTGTCAATCAACCTGATCCACCGGGCAGCCGACGTGATGCTGAAAGAGCGGCGGCCGCTCGTTTTGGCGGTGCGGGAGACGCCCTTCAACCGCAACCACCTGCAGAACATGCTCTCCGCCCACGA
>CAYYWK010000291.1:0-4632 GCA_964475345.1 uncultured Desulfobulbus sp. | reverse complement strand
AAGGATGGACCCGGCATAGGTTTTGCGATGGGGATGGAACGTCTGGTTCTGCTGCTGCAGCAGAATGCCGGAACTAATCGGGAGCAGGCGGTTTCCGACCTGTTTGTGGCAGTTCTTGGTGGGGAGGCGATCAGAGTGTGCCACAGGCTGGCTCATGAACTGCGCTCCCGCCAGCTGAGGGTGGCCATGGATCTGGAAGGCAGAAGCCTGAAAAGCCAGATGAAACAGGCCGACAAGAGTGGTGCTCAGTGGGTGCTGATTGTAGGCGATGAGGAATTGCGGAACGGTCAGGGACTGCTGCGCAACATGCGGACCCAGGAGCAGCAGCTGGTGGTTCTGGATGCCGGGGATGTGCTCGGTACATTGCGACCACGATCAGAGCTGCCGAGATGCTGAGAAAGATATCGATTGCCAGCTGAGACCCGCGGATACGAAGTACGCATACATATAAATGGGAAATAACTAAATGGAATCAATGGGAAACTTGCTCAGGACGCATTCCTGCAATGATCTGGGCAAAGGCAATGTCGGCGACCAGGTTGTCCTGATGGGCTGGGTTCTGCGGCGGCGGGATCATGGCGGGGTGATTTTCATCGATCTGCGGGATCGCTGGGGGCTCACCCAGATTGTCTTCAATCCGGAGGTCGACACCGAGGCTCATGCCAAGGCACACCAGTTGCGCAGTGAGTGGGTTCTGGCGGTTCGCGGCCGGGTTGTGGCAAGGCCGGGCGACATGGCCAATCCCAAACTGGCCACTGGCGAGATCGAAGTCATGGTCAACGAGCTGCGCGTTCTCAACAGCAGCGAGACACCACCGTTCCCTCTCGATGAGGATATCGAGATCTCCGACAATCTTCGTCTGCAGTATCGCTACCTCGACCTGCGGCGGCCCGAGATGACTGCCAACATGGTCATGCGTCACCGGGCTGTGCAGGCAGTCAGGACCTATCTCAATGGTCATGGGTTTCTCGACATCGAGACGCCGATGCTGACCCGCTCCACCCCGGAAGGGGCCCGCGACTACCTGGTGCCGAGTCGGGTCAACGCCGGCAAGTTCTATGCCCTGCCTCAGTCGCCGCAGCTCTTCAAACAGCTGCTGATGATAGCCGGAATGGACCGCTACTACCAGATTGTCAAGTGCTTCCGGGACGAGGATCTGCGCGCCGACCGCCAGCCGGAGTTCACCCAGATCGATATGGAGCTGTCGTTTGTCGACGAGGAGCAGGTCATCACGGTGACCGAGGGGATGATTGCCGCCCTGTTCAAGGAGACCCTCGGCCTCGACCTTGCCCCGCCCTTTGCGCGGATGACCTATGACCAGGCCATCAGCCGGTACGGCACCGACCGGCCGGATACCCGTTTTGCGATGGAGATCGTCGACCTGTCGGCAATCGCAGCCACCTGTGGTTTCAAAGTCTTCCGCGATGTCACCGACGGCGGAGGGACGGTGCGGGCCATAAACGCCAAGGGATGCGGGTCTTTTTCGCGGAAGGATCTTGACGATCTCACCGATTTTGCCGTGCAGCTGGGCGCCAAAGGGCTTGCCTGGGTGAAAATGAAGGCCGGCGGGGAATGGCAGTCGCCGATTGCCAAGTTCTTTACCGACGCCGAGCGGGAAGCCATCGCACGGGCGCTCGATGCGGAGGAGGGCGATCTGTTCTTCTTCGGCGCCGACACGCCTGCCGCAGTATGCCAGGTCCTTGCCGAGCTGCGGCTGGAACTGGCGCGGCGTCTCGGCCTGCTGAAGAAAGACGTGTTCAACTTCACCTGGGTCACCGATTTCCCGCTGGTCGAGTACGACGACAAGGAAAAGCGGTTCCAGGCCCTCCACCATCCTTTTACCGCTCCGCGCGAGATGGATGTCGACAGGCTGGAAACTGACCCGGCTTCGGTGTACAGCCGGGCCTACGACCTGGTGCTGAACGGTACCGAGATCGGCGGCGGCTCCATCCGCATTCACCAGCGGGAGATGCAGGCCCGCGTCCTGAAGGTGCTCGGTATCGGCGAGGAGGAGGCCAGGGACAAGTTCGGCTTTCTGCTGCGGGCGCTGGAACTGGGGGCGCCGCCCCACGGCGGTCTGGCATTCGGCCTCGATCGGCTGATGATGATCATCACCGGCAGCGATTCGATCCGCAGCGTCATCGCCTTCCCGAAGACCCAGAAGGCCACCTGCCCGCTGACCGACGCTCCGGCCCCGGTGGCCCGCAAGCAGCTTACCGAACTCTACCTTCGTCCGGACTGGAAGGAATAGCAACAGCAGATGGCAGACAGGTGGCGCAGGTTGCCCCCGCCTGTCTGCCGCGGACCGTCAATGTCTGTTTGCACCGAGCGCTAGCACCTTTTCCAGATCCTCCCGCGCGAAGCGGTAACTGTCGCGGCAGAACTCGCACTGCACTTCCACCCCCTCTTCCGATGCGAGGAGATATCTGATCTCGTCGTTCCCCAGTGAAAAGACGGCCCGCTGCATTTTCTCCCGGCTGCAGCTGCAGTTGTAGAACAACGGGGTGGATGCGGTGAGATGGTAGGGAATCTCGGCGCAGAGCACCTGGATGAACTCCTCCGGTGCCGTTCCCTGGCGGAGCAGTTCGGTGATTGAGCCAAGCCTGCCTATCTGCAGTTCGATAGTGGATATGATCTGATCGTCAGCCGGCGGCAGGATCTGGACGAGAAATCCACCGGCGGCGGCGATGCCGCCGTCAGGCTGGAGATGGACGCCGAGGCCGATCGCTGACGGCACCTGTTCCGACTCGCTCAGGTAATAGGCTATATCTTCTGCGATCTCACTGGTGTACAGCTGGATCGTGCCCTCGTATTTCCTCTCCATGCCGATATCCTTGGTCACCGTCAGAAAACCGGCCCGACCGAGACCGGTGGCGACATCGACCCTGCCGCTGCGCAGCGGGACATTGGCCCGGGGTTCGGCGACATAGCCTCTCACCCAGCCGCGGTGGCCGGCCTCGGTGATGATCTTGCCCAAGGGGCCGCTGCCCTCGAAGCGCAGCATCACGCTCTGTTCATCTTTGAGCAGGGCTGCCAGCAGCGCGGCTCCAGTCAGGGCGCGTCCGAGAGCTGCTGCCGCGGTCGGGCCGACATCGTGCCGTCGACAGGCCTCGGCGACGAGCTGGGTAGTGTCGCAGGCAAGGACGAAGAATCGGCCGGAATCGGAAATCGCGCGTTGCAGATAATCGCTCATGATTGTTCGGGAAAATGAAAAATTTGCTGCTTTATCATGCTCGCTGACACTATAACATAAAGGTAGGGGAGGTTGAAGAGCCATTGCCGCCATGTCCTTGACGTGAAAGTTAAATGCGCTGGGGGGAGCAAAACGTTTGCCTTCACTTTGTCTTCATGGGTATAAGGAGGGAACCGGGATGCGTGGAGCCGGGATATCCGTTCCCCCATTATCTGCATAGAGGAGGTAAGGCAATGCGAAGTATCCTGATGATCAGCTGTATCCTGTTGCTTGCAATACCGGCAAGAGCGCTTGAGATAGCCGGTGTCTCCATCCCCGAGTCGGTCACCGCTGACGATGGTGCGACCCTGGTGCTCAATGGGGCCGGCATCCGCTCCAAATTCGTCTTCGACATCTACATCGCTCAGCTCTATCTGGAAAAACCCGCTGCTGAAGCAAAAGAAGTGCTCGCGACCGATGCCCGTAAACGGATGGTCATGCATTTTCTCCACGACAAGGTGGAAAAGGCGAAACTGGTTGAGGCCTGGAACGAGGGTTTCAAGAACAACACGGCTGCCGATCAGGTAACCGCCCTGCAGCAGCGTATCGATCAGTTCAATGCCATGTTCGGCGATGCCAGGAAAGGTGATGTCATCATCCTCGACTATATCCCGGGCCAGGGTACGAAAGTGACGATCGCCGGCGCCGAAAAAGGGCTGATTCCCGGCAAGGATTTCAACGATGCGATGCTGCTGATCTGGCTCGGCGATAAACCGGTGACCAAAGATCTGCGGACACAGCTGCTGGCGGCCGGCAAGTAGCCGGGTCGGGCAGGCAATGAGGTGAAGGGTCGCTCCGCAGGCGGGTTCCGTCACCTGTCAACGGAGAAGAGCCGGAGATGGAACTCCTTGCGGCGACCCTGCCATTTGTCAAAGTGCTCGGGGCCTTTGCCCTGATGCTGGTCGGCATCCGCAACCGACTGGGGTTGGCCTTCTCCATTCTGCTTGGCGGGGCGGTCATGGGGCTCGTCTTCGGAATGGATCTGGCCAGGCTGGCGGCGGTAGCCGCCACTGCGGTGACCCGCGCGCAGTTTCTCTTTCTGGCGGCGATCGTCGGCCTGATCCTCATTCTCTCCGATGCCCAGGAACGCTCCGGCCAGTCACGCCGCCTGATGGAAGCGTTGTCCGGCTACCTGACCGAGCCCCGCCTGCGCCTGGTCTTTTTCCCGGCCCTGATCGGTCTTCTGCCGATGCCGGGCGGTGCGGTTTTCTCGGCACCGATGGTGAAGACAGTCAGCGAAAGAATGGCGATCAGCGACCAGGACCGGGCAATGATCAACTACTGGTTCCGCCATGTCTGGGAACTGGCGTGGCCCCTCTATCCCGGTGTCATCCTCACTGTCTCACTGGCCGAAATCCCGGTAACCACCTTTATCGCCTGCACCTGGCCGGGCATCCTGG
>CAYYWK010000290.1:0-4639 GCA_964475345.1 uncultured Desulfobulbus sp. | reverse complement strand
CCAGCCGGGCGATGCCGAGATCCCGCAGCAGGCTCGGCAGCAGTTTCACAAGGCCCTGGGGGTACAGCAGCACAGTTGCCCAGGGGACGTCCTGTTCGGCCTGGAGCAGGTAGCGGAAATCGGTGAGCAGATAAACCTGCCCACGGACCGGGACCAGGAGAAGGCCCGAGGTCTCACCGATGCCATGGTCATTGCCGGTATAGCCGCTGAGGTAGCGCCGGTTTTCGGGCTGCGAGACGAGCAGGGCGTCGACTTTCTGCCGGCGCAGGGTTGCCTGCAGCGTTTCGATACGTTTGCGGTAATTCATCTGAAAACCTGCCGGGAGAGCTGCTGTTGAGGGTGCCGGCCGCCGTCTACTGGAGACGCTCGAGGTTTTGCCGGATCGTCTCTTTGCGCTGGTCGAGGGCCTGCGAGTACTGGCTGTTGAGATCGCTCAGCATCCGCGCCAGTTCTTCACGGTATTGCGGGTGGAGGGCGGGGTTGAGCGATGCCCCTTGGGGAGCCTGGCCGGCTCCCCGGCGGCCCATCTGCCCGAGCTGGGCCCTGATCGCCTCTTCGAGCTGCTGGGTGGTCTGCTCCTTATGCTGGCCGTACTGTTCGAGGATCTGCCGGAGTTCGGCGCAGACCTGCGCCAACGGTGTCCCGGCCAGGCCGAGCAGGCCTTGCAGGGCTTGGAAACCGGTTTCCTTGAGTTGTTGGTCACGTGGGAGCGTGATGTTTCGCAGCAGCGTTTCAATCATGCCGCGGCGGATCGCCCTCTTTTCTTCCTGCTGGCGCTCAGCGAGCGCTGCGGCGAGATCGGCGATCTTGCCGTTGAGGAACTCGGCGGCAAGGCGCATTCCGGTCCTCATGGTTTCTTCGCTGTCTATCTGGATGTCGGAGGCGGCTGCCATCCGGGCGGCCCGCTCCATGACCATATCCAAGGTGCTTTTGATTTCTGCCATATGCCAACCTGTCTGTCAAAGGGGTTCGGGAAGTGACGGATATGCGCCAGAATGTACAACAGCCAAGGGTAGATGGCAAAGGAAAAGGGGGCTATCGCCGGATCAGGCGGGCCGCAAAGAATCCGTCGATGGCGCCGTCGGGACGGGACCGGAAATATCGGTCATCGACAAGGCGCCAGGCGTTGGGCGGCAGGAATGGCGCAGGATCGGTGCGTTCGAAGTCGGGATGGGCGGCGAGGAACTGTTCGACGACATCCTGGTTCTCCTCCGGTTCGAGGGAGCAGGTGGCGTAGACGAGAACACCGTGTCCGGCGACGAGAGGGGCGGCGGCGCTGAGGATGTCCAGCTGCGTCTTCTGGTAGCGTTGAAGGTCTTCCTCCCTGCGGTTCCAGCGGATATCCGGGTGACGGCCGGTGACGCCAGTACCGGAACAGGGGGCATCAACGAGGATGCCGTGGAAGGTGTGTTCGCCTGTGGCAGCATAGTCCTGCAGCGTGCAGCGGCGTATCGTGCAGCTGCTGTGCGGGTGGAGCCGCTGCAGGTTTTCCTCCATTCTGGCAAAACGGGAGCCTTCCGGCTCCAGTGCGAGGATCTGCAGGCCGAACTGTCCTGCCATCTCCACTAGCGAAGCGGTCTTGCCGCCGAGGCCGGCGCAGGCGTCAAGGTAGCGGCCGTTCTGAAGAAGAGGACCGAGAAGCAGTGGTGCCAGCTGGGTTGCCTCGTCCTGGACGAGGAACAGGCCCTCACCATAACCGGGCAGCTGCGTGATGGAGCCCCGGTACCCCGGCAGGACGAGTGCCTGCGGGGCAAAGAGCCCTTCCCTGCAGCTGATGCCCTCCCGTTCAAGCAGCAGGCGGCAGTGTTCCCTGGTGGTTTCTACCGTGTTGATTTTTATCACCAGCGAAGGTTCGGCGGTATTCGCGGCACAGATCCTGCGCATTTCCTCCTCACCGAAATTCCTGCTCCAACGATCGGTCAGCCAGGGTGGGTGGTTGAGGTATGGTTTGCCAGTTTCCGGGTCTTTCAGGCTGTCCGGCAGATTCTCCCGCATTCTGATGCTCTCGCGCAGGATGCCGTTGACAAAGCCCTGCAGCCGTTGCGGCAAACCTGCCACCTTCACCGCCTTCACCGTTTCGTTGACGGCTGCCGATTCCGGGATACGGTCGAGCAGAAAGAGCTGATACAGGCCGATTTCCAGGCTGTGCAGGACAAAAGGTTCGAGTCTGGCCAGTGGGTGGCGGCAGAGGTGCCGGATCAGCGTTTGCAGGTATTGGCGCTGCCGCAGAACGCCATAGACGAGCTGCATGGCCAGAGCGCGGTTTTCGGCAGTGAGCTGGCAGTGGCTGGCAATGCCATCCAGCAGCGGCTTGACCGGCAGCGCCTTGTCCGCCATCCGGCAAAGCGTCTCGATGGCGGCATAACGGGACTGTTTCAGGTGTCGCGGTGATTCGTGTCGATGGGTGGCCACGTCGGTGTTCAGGGAAGATCTGGGGGTGCAGTTGCGGGATGCGGCGGCCCATTCTGCCGCTTAATCCGGTGGAACGCGTTACAACAGTTACCTGCGAACCTGCAGAAAAGCAAACACAAACACCCGCAAGCCGCGAACAAGATTCGGCAATGAGGTGGTAAAGGAGCCTTGCAGCGCACGCCCTGTTCCTGTATGTTCCCGAATCAGCGATGTATTTCCTCCTGAATGGGTAGAGTCTACCACCGCCTGGCAAGGGCTGTGTCACGAAAGGGCCGGCTATGCCGGAGGTTCAGTCGTTGCATGTGCAGGATAATTCTGTGTACAGTACGCCATGGTTCTGCATGGCGGTTCCGGCGGTGCAGTGCAAAGAGTGGTGCAGGTATACAGCTGCAGGTCGCCGACCGGAAGCGGGGGCCGCTCACTGTAGTGCAGCACGGTCAGCAGTCGGATGCAGTACCGGCTGCCAAAGGTGTGAACAGGGGAATCTCCCCGGACGATGCACCAGTCCTGGAGGAAAGCATGATTTTGCAACGGGTAGAAATGACGGTACAGAACACACGGGCCACCGGCGAGGTGATGGTGGAGTTGAAAGGTGTCCACAAATGGTACGGCGATTTTCACGTTCTCAAGGATATCAATCTCAGGGTCTTCAAGGGAGAGCGGATCATCATCTGCGGCCCGTCCGGTTGCGGCAAGTCGACGCTGATCCGCTGCATGAACCGACTCGAGGAGCACCAAGAGGGCGAGATCATCGTCAACGGGGTGCGGCTCGACGATGATCTTCATTGCGTCGACGAGGTCCGCCGCAACATCGGCATGGTGTTCCAGCAATTCAATCTGTTCCCGCATTTGACGGTGATGGAGAACTGCTGCCTTGCGCCGGTCTGGGTGCAGAAGAAACCACGCCGGGAAGCCGAGGCGATCGCCATGAATTATCTGGAGCGGGTCCATATCGCCGACCAGGCCGCGAAATACCCGGGTCAACTCTCTGGCGGCCAGCAGCAGCGGGTGGCGATAGCGCGGAGCCTGTGCATGAACCCGTCGATCATGCTCTTCGACGAGCCCACCTCGGCCCTCGACCCCGAGATGATCAAGGAAGTCCTCGATGTCATGGTCGATCTTGCCAACGAGGGCATGACCATGCTCTGCGTCACCCATGAGATGGGCTTTGCCAGGACGATCGCCGACCGGGTGCTGTTCATGGACGCCGGTGAGATCATCGAGGAGAACGAACCCGGGGCCTTTTTCGACAATCCGCAATCGGAACGGACCAGATCCTTCCTCAGCCAGATTCTGTAAGCGTCCCGCGGATTGAGACAAGACCATGGATGCAGCACATTTTGAACGCATTGTCGAGCAGGCCATCGCCAGGATACCGCCGGAACTGGCACGATACCTGGAGAATGTCCTGATCGCCGTGCAGCCGTCGCCGTCCCCCGAACTGCTGGCGGAAATCGGCTATGCGCCGGACGAGATGCTGTTCGGCCTGTTCACCGGTGTGCCGCTCAACGAGCGCAGCCTTCTCGACCCGCCGCTGTATCCTGCCACGATCTATATTTTTCAGGATTCTCTGGAAAGCCTGGAACTCAGCCGTGCAGAACTGATCGAGGAGATCGAGATTACCGTCGTCCATGAGATCGCCCATTTCTTCGGCTTTACCGAAGAGGAACTGACGGCGTTGGGGTACGGCTGAGTGGCTGCCTTCATCTGGCGGAGTCCATGGCCGTTCCGCGCAACTCCCGAGGCGGAAATGAGCGGGGGCGGGTCCTGGGAAAGGAACCGCCCCCGTTGTACAGGCAGTGTCCTGCGATCGATCAGCTGGCCTGCTCCAGAGCCACCGCCACCGAAACCGAGGCGCCGACCATCGGGTTGTTGCCCATGCCGATCAGCCCCATCATTTCGACGTGGGCCGGAACCGAAGAGGAGCCGGCGAATTGGGCGTCGGAATGCATCCGTCCCATCGTGTCGGTCATCCCGTAGGAGGCCGGGCCGGCTCCCATGTTGTCCGGGTGCAGGGTACGACCGGTGCCGCCGCCGGAGGCCACCGAGAAGTAACGCTTGCCCTGCTCGATGCATTCCTTCTTGTACGTCCCGGCCACCGGGTGCTGAAAACGGGTGGGGTTGGTGGAGTTGCCGGTGATCGAGACATCGACGCCCTCGATGTGGTTGATCGCCACACCTTCACGCACGTCGTCGGCGCCGAAGCAGCTAACCTTGGCCCTCTCAC
>CAYYWK010000289.1:0-4643 GCA_964475345.1 uncultured Desulfobulbus sp. | reverse complement strand
GGGCGGTGATATCCATCTCGGCCAGGGCATGCCGGACCAGTTCCACATCCTCCGGCGATGGCGGCGAGAAACGCGGGATGAAGGGGTGGCGGCCCATCATCACGACATCGAAGACCGGGTAATCGAAGCCGATGTGCAGGTCCTGGGGCACCAGGGCCAGGTTGACGGCCAGCTCGGCCTTGCGGTAACGGGCGACATCCCGCTCCCGGAAGAGGATCCGTCCCCGCTGCGGAGTCACGGCGCCGGACAGCAGGTCGAGCAAGGTGGTCTTGCCGCTGCCGTTGGGGCCGATCAGCCCGTAGAAACGCCCCGGGACAAGGCGCATGTCGATGTCGGCGAGCACCGTCGCAGCGCCGTAGCCGAAGCTGCAGTTTTCGAGGAGAAAAAGCGGGGCGCCGGTCATCTTCGCCCCCCCAGTTGCCTGGTTCTGAAGATGTAGCAGAAGAACGGGCCGCCGATCAGCGCGGTGAGCACGCCGATGGGGATCTCGTGGGGCAGGACCGCCCGGGTGATGGTGTCGGCGCAGAGCAGCAGCAGCGCCCCGGCAAGAAAGGACGCCGGCAGCAGGAAGCGGTTGTCGGCGCCGATGCCCAACCGCAGCAGGTGCGGCACGATCAGGCCGATGAAGCCGATGATGCCGGAGATCGCGACGCAGCCGGCGGTGATCAGGGTCGCCGCCGCCAGCAGCAGTTTCCTGATCCTGAGGCTCTCCACGCCGAGGGAATCGGCGGTCTTCTCGCCCAGCGCCATGATGTTGAGATCGCGGGAGAAGTAGAAGATCGTCAGCAGGCAGGGCAAGGTAATCGCCAGCACCAGCAGCACCTCCTGCCAGGTCTTGCCGACCAGGCTGCCCATCAGCCAGAAGATGATGATGCCGACTTCCTCGTCGGCCATGTACTTGATGAAGCCGATACCGGCGGAGAGGATGGCGGCGACGATGACGCCGGCCAGGATCAGGGTGTTCGAGGAGAAGCGGTTGTCGGCGGACGCCAGGGCGAAGACCACGATCAGAGTGGCGATGGCGAAGGTGAAGGCGAAGATCGGGACGGTCCAGGTCGTCGGCAGCGCGATGCCGAATAGCGACAGGACGATGGCCAGCGAGGCCCCGAAGGCTGCTCCCGATGAGACCCCGAGGGTGTAGGGGTCGGCCAGCGGGTTGAGCAGGATGGCCTGGAAGACGGCTCCGGCCACCGCCAGTCCGCCACCAACAAGGGTGGCGGCAGCGATCCGCGGCAGGCGAATGTCGGTGACGATGACCGGGAACCTGCTGTCGACGCTGTCCGCCAGGGGCAGGCCGGACAGCTTTGCCGCCGCGATCTGGAGCACCTGGCCGACCGGGATGTGGATGTAGCCGAGGCCGGTGGCGACCGTGACGAGGCACGCGAGCAGCAGCGCGAGCAGCAGGATGGTCAGTTGCCGGGTCATGTCACTTCAGGACGATGCCGTTGTCTTCGGCGGTCTGCCGGAGATGGTGGGCGTAGATGTCGGCAAAGGCGTCGACCTCGCCGAGCCCCTCGGTGACCGTCGTCACCTGGAACCCCCTGGCGGTGAGGATGGATTTCCACGACTCGGGTTCATCGCCGGCCATGTCGTTGATGGCATGGTCGCCGGCCACGGTCATGAAGGGTTTGAGCAACAGCTTTTTCGACCCGGCGGCCTCGAGCTGCGGCAGGATGTCGTCCAGGGAGGGGAATCCCTCGACCAGGGCGATGTGCGTTCTGACCTGCGGGTAGATGCGGTTCATGATCGCGGCGAATTCGAGGTAGGCGCCGCCCGAGGACCTGTAGGTGTTGCCGTGCGCCATGTAGAGCAGGATGCTGCCGGATTTTTCAGCCTGTTCGGCATCGCCGGCGAGGGCCTTGGCGAGCAGGGTCAGGTCGTCGGTGTAGGGGTGCTCCTCGCCTGCTGTGCCCATCGCCGGCCGGCTGAGGACGAGCTTGTCGAAGGGTTTGAATTTCTCCTTGGTGGTCTTGATCCTGGCAAGGCTGAAGATATAAGAGCCGAGATCGTGGAATTCCTCGCCGCCGCTGATATGGCCCGGCTGGACGACGATGGTCCGGAAGCCGGCATCCTGCAGGTTGGCGATGGTGGCCAGCGGGCCCTGGACGGTGTAGATGTCAGCCGGGACAGTCGGATTTTCCCTGATGAAGGCGGCATCGTCGCGTCGTTGCTGCCAGACCTTGCGCACGATGTTGGAGGTGAAGGCGATCTTCACCGGCGTCTGCGGGTAATCCTTTTGAATCCGGTCGCGGATGTTCAGGATGCCAGGCAGGGCTTCCGGGACGGTGGTGCCGAAAGCGGCGAGGACGATGGCCTGGCCGCCGTCGCCGGTTTTTTCCCCGGCATGGGCCGGCTGACAGAAAAGCAGAGCGAGAAGGAACAGGGTACAGACGTAATGGGTGAGACAGGGCATGATTGACCTCAACTCTTGCGGCCCGGGAAAAAAATATCCCGGACCAATCGATTCATTGATCCGGGATTCCCTGGTGACCGTATCATTGCCATGCCATCAGTCCACGAGGCATGACCCCTCAATTCAGGCAGGTCTTCTGACTTCCGGATCATCCCTTCCCCGAGCCTTCCCATCATGGTCATGACAGTGGCATTCGTTCGGGGGAGGTCCCCGGTTACAGCGGCGGGCCCGTCTTCGATTTACACGAAGTTCCCTTTTCACCCTCGGTCTGCTTGCGCAGGCAGTGGGTACCTGAATCGTTGTCTCCCTATTCGATACCTTGCCTGCGAGGAGATGTCAAGCAGGAAAAGGAGATGGTAAATACTCGATAGCAGGGATTTTTTGCTGGCAGAACGGAGCCACTTTGTGGTAATCCACGAGAAGTCGATCTGGGGGGGAGGCACTGTCCGGGAATGCCGGATGTCATCCATGTATCGGAGTCGAGACCATGCAGCAGCAAGGAGTGCAGGACAGGCGGGCGGAAGGGAAGCGGTTCGGCATGACCGGGCGTCGCCATCGGCGCTGGGCGGTGAGGGAGATGATCGCCAGGATTGCCGACGGGAAGGCGCTCTACGACGGCAGGGTTTTCGACGTCTCGACCGGCGGATTCAGGCTGCAGAGAAAACCGGACGATTTCGCCGCGGTCGGCATGAGCTACACCATCATCCTCTCGCACGGCAGACAGAAGTTCAGGGTTCTCGCCAAGCCATGCTGGGTGAGGACAGATGCCAGAAACTCGAGCCAGGAGATCGGTTTCAGGATCATCGACGCACCGTGGCAATGGCTGGAAATGGTCATGCTGCACATCGACGGCGGTGCCCATCAAGCCAATGGCGAATTCAACGCCTGAAGGAAAGAGGGAATCGGGGGCCTGGCTCCTCTTTCCCCTTTCCATCGTCTTTTCCGACTACCTGTAGAACGCGTAGAACCAGTAGCACCCCGTCACCAGGATCAGGCTGAAGACCCGGAACCCCTGGCTGCAGACGATCAGTTCGGTTGCCACCTTCGGCTTGAAGATACCGGCGTAGTAGGGGAACTGATGCCTGACCGCCCGAAGCGGCGAAGAAAGAATATTGCCGATCAGCAGGGCGAGGATGATTTCCCGGTGCTGCATCATGCCATCCTGCAACAGCGCTCCGGCCGCGGCAACGCCGGCGGTGAGTTCCGAGGCCATCTGCAGGGTGATGATGCCCATGGCGTGCGGCGTCAGGCCCGGGATGAAGGAGAGGTAGGCGGCGGCTGCCTGCTCGAGTTCACGGAAGAAACCGATGCGGTTGATGGCGTAGATCAGGATATAGATCGGCACCGTCACCAGCAGGATCTTGCGGATCCGTTTCTTGAAGCGGCGCCAGCTCTTGTCCAGGGCATCGCTCCAGTTGATTCCCCGGGAAGGGCCGGCCTCCTCCGGGCAGTCCGGCCTGGCGGGGTTCGGGAGCAGCAGGCGGCTGACGCCGATGATCGAGAAGGTCCGCAGCAGCGCCGCCAGAAGCGTCAGTCCGACATAGACGATCGCCGCCCCGCCGATCATCGGCACGGTGATGAAGAACATCGTCGGCAGGTGGACGAAATAGGTCGGCAGGCTGTTGAAGAGGTTGGCCAGGACCAGTTCGGTCTTGCTGATCCTCTCCTGGTCGTAGGCCTCGGCAAGCAGGGTGTTGGCGGAGACGCCGGAGAAGACCGCCATCGAGAACGAGGCGCCGGAGACGTCGGAGAGATGGCCGAAACGCACCAGCGGCCGCGCCAGGAGGGCGATCTGCCTGGTCCAGTTCAGGGCCTCGATGAGGTTGGCGATCAAAAGACCGGCGGAGATCGAGGCGATCAGCCGCAGCAGCGGCCAGAGCAGCTTCTCCCAGAGAACGATCAGGGTGTCGGGAGTGATGGTCATCGGGTGGTCTCGCTCTGGCTGACTGGCGGCTGGAAAGGTTTACAGGCTCCCTGAAACGAAGCACTGGGCGTAGATGCCGCGCGGGTCGGAGAACAGTGGCAGCTCCCTGAAGGCAACACCAAGCAGCCGGCGGAGAGCGTCGTGCAGGCCGTCGGCGAATACAAGGCGGATCTGCTGGCCGTTTCGGTGACATTGACGCCCTACATTCCGAAGGTGGCGGAACTCATCGAAAAGGTGCGCCGCAGCCGGACACGTCCCAGAATTCTGGTCGGTGGCTACCCTTTCAACGTGTCGCCGGATCTATGG
>CAYYWK010000288.1:0-4653 GCA_964475345.1 uncultured Desulfobulbus sp. | reverse complement strand
TAACGCCGGTTTCCGGTTTGAGGATGGGGGGAAGGCGAAGCTGGACGGTACGCTCTCCCCGCAGGGGCCGACGCTGGCTGCCGCTGTCGAAATCCGGGATATGACCCTGACGGCGCTGCAACGCTACCTCGAACCCCATGTCGCCCTGGAGGTGCAGTCGGCCTCAGGCTCGGCCAGCGGTAGGTTGCGGTATGGCCAGCCCGGCGACGGGGAGGCAGCCGTGTACGAGGGCAGCCTGAGTCTCGACAGGCTCCGCCTGGCCGATCCGGTCACAAAGGAGCTGTACCTGGAAGCCGACACCATTGCCGCGCCGACCGTCAGGATCACATTGCAGCCGGCCCAGTTTGAGGCTGGTCGAATCATCGTGACGAAACCGGCCGGGGAGGTGGTCATCGGCAAGGACGGGACCGTCAATCTCGCACGGATCTTCAGGGACGGTGCCGATGGCACGGAGGCCCGGAAAACGGGGGAACCCAATACTGCGGCGACTCCGTCACCCGATGGGGACGAGGGGTTCTCCTATCGTCTGTCGCGCATCGAGGTGGAGGATGGTCGCCTGCTTTTTGCCGACATGAGCCTCCCCAGCCAGTTCAGGACCAGGATCCACGACCTCAAAGGTTCGGTCACCGGGCTTTCCTCTGCTCCGGGAGACCAGGCCCGGATCAGGCTGGCCGGGCAGGTCGACCAGTACGGGCTGGCGAGGATCGACGGGGTGATCCGGCCAGACGATTTCCGGCAGTACTCCGATGCCAGCATCATTTTCCGCAACCTCGAAATGAAGAGCCTTTCGCCCTATGCGGGGAAATTTGCCGGCCGTCTGATCACCTCCGGCAAGGTCTCGGCAGATCTCAAATACCAGCTGCAGGATGCGAAAATGATCGGCGACAACCGGCTCGTCATCGACAATCTGGTGTTGGGCGAACGGGTTGAGCACCACGAGGCCGCAGGGTTGCCGCTTGATCTCGCCTTGGCCCTTCTGCGAGACGGCGACGGGCGTATAGAGATAGGTCTGCCGGTGACCGGAGACCTTGCCGATCCGATGTTTGATGCCGGGGCTCTGACAAGGAAACTGATCGTCAATCTGATCACCAAGACGGCGACGGCACCCTTCCAGGTGCTGGCGGCGGCCTTCGGCCATGCCTCGCAGAGCCTGCACCGGCTTGAGTTCGAGCCGGGAAGCGCCACGCTTCTCCCCCCGGAGCAGGAGAAACTGCTGCAGCTCGCCGATGTTCTGAAGGGTCGACCGCAGCTCCGGCTGATTGTCCAGGGTCGGTACAGCCAGGAGCAGGATGGCCTGGCCCGGAGGAGGGCAGCCCTGCTTGGGAGAATAGCGGGCCTGCGGGATGGCAGGGAGCCTCCCGATCCCCTGTCGGAAACATTCTCCCCGGATGACAGCAGCTGGCTGGGCATCCTTGAGGAACTCTACCGGCAGCGTTTCGGGGAAGACTCCCTGGCTGAGGTTGAGAACAGCTTCGACGGGAAGACGGAAGGGCGGCAGAAAGGGAACGGGGAACCGTATGCCGCTGCCGGTGGGGCCGGAGGAGAGGTGAAGCGGCAAAAGCGATGGGCGAGGGAATTGTTCGGCAGGCTGGCGGAGGGCGAAGAGCTGGAGGAGGATGCGCTGCAGAAGCTCGCCCGAAGCCGTGCGCAGGCAGTTATCACCTTTCTGGAAAGCGAGGGCCGCATTGCCGGGGAGAGATTGGCTGGTACGGAGCCGGAGCCGCTTGCCGCGAAAGATGGACCTGCGGTAACTCTGTCGCTTGAGGCGATATGACAGCGTCCCGCCGGACATTGCCGCTTGCGTTTGTCCAGACGGCTGTGTAAAGAAAACCGGTGAAGCGTGTTCGTTATCCTCCGACAGATTGAGATAAGGCATGGCATTTACACCCGTCATCGGCACATCGATCAGAAGACAGCTGGAGGAGCGGGAGGAACAGATCCTTTCCCCCTACGCCACGCTGAACAAGCGCTCCAGGGGGCGGATCAGGCCCGAGGACGACGATCTCTGCGACATCCGGCTGCCCTTCCAGCGCGACCGGGACCGCATCACCCATTCCAAGACCTTTCGCCGCCTCAAGCACAAGACCCAGGTTTTCCTCGCCCCCACCGGCGACCACTACCGGACCAGGCTGACCCATGTCCTCGAGGTGTCGCAGATCGCCCGCAGCATGGCGGCCGCCCTCTGCCTCAACGAGAGCCTGACCGAGGCCATCGCCCTCGGCCATGACCTTGGCCACACGCCCTTCGGGCATGCCGGCGAGGCCACCCTCAACGAACTCCACCCTGGCGGATTCAGGCATTACGTCCACAGCCTGCGGGTGGTCGACACCCTGGAAAACCGGGGCCAGGGGCTGAACCTGACCTTTGAGGTCCGCAACGGCATCGCCAAGCACTCCAAGGGCAATGCCGACATCCTGCCGAGAGAGACCGCCGGGCTGGCGGTAACCCTGGAGGGCCAGCTGGTGCGGCTGGCCGACATCATCGCTTATGTCAACCACGACATGGACGACGCCCTGCGCTCGGGGGTACTGAAGGGCAAGGAGCTGCCGCAGAAGATCCGGGACGTGGTCGGCGAGCGTCACTCGAAGCGGATCGGCGCGATGGTCAGGGACCTGATCGTGGAAACCCTGCGTGCCGACGACGGCCAGCTCCATATCAGCGAGGCGATGCTGGAGGCGATCGCCGACCTGCGGGCCTTCCTGTATGAAAACGTCTACCGCTACTACAAGGTCCACAACGAGTTCGAGAAGGCCCAGAAGATCATCCGCGAACTCTACGGGTATTTCCTTGAGCACGGCCTTTCCGGCCGCCGTGGCGAGGGCTGGGAGCCGGGCGAGGAGGAAGGCGGCTGGCCCGACATGAAAACTGCCCATCGCCAGGTCTGCGACTATATCGCCGGGATGACCGATCGCTACGCCATCAACCTCTACGAGCAGATATTCCTGCCAAAGCCGTGGAGCAGTCGCTGAGTTGCCGGGCTCTATTCCAGAACCGCGATACCTCCGGGCAGGCAGCATTTTCCCCGGGTTTGCCGGGAAAACAGTTGATTTCGGGGTCTTTCGTAGGTAGTCTCTGGCCAGACCCGGGATTTCCCGCCTGATCCTTCGGTCGAAAACCGTATCAACCCCTCTGCCGGAGTCCTCCAGGCGTGTCCGCGGCTGCGCCGGGATGACGGCTCATTCATTGTACCAGTGAAATTTTTGAGAGTTATGGCACGCACAGACGAACACCTGTTGAGCAAGGGCTACGATTTTTCCGTCGTCGAAGAAAAATGGCTGCGGCACTGGCTGGACCACGATTGCTTCACCGCGAGGATGGAGGAGGGCCGTCCGTCCTTCTCCATTGTCATCCCGCCTCCCAACGTCACCGGCGTCCTCCATGTCGGCCACGCCCTGAACAATACCCTCCAGGACATCCTCACCCGCTACCACCGGATGTGCGGCGCCAACACCCTGTGGCTGCCGGGCACCGACCCTGCTGGCATCGCCACCCAGAACGTCGTCGAGCGGCAGCTGGCCAGCGAAGGCAGGAGCCGGCACGACCTCGGCCGCGAGGCCTTTATCGACAAGGTCTGGGAATGGCGTGAGGAAAAGGGCGGGACTATCATCAACCAGTTGAAGAAGCTGGGTTCCTCCTGCGACTGGGGCCGCGAGCGCTTCACCATGGACGAGGGGCTGTCGAGGGCGGTGCGCGAGGTCTTCGTCCGCCTGTACCAGGAAGGGCTGATCTACAAGGGAGACTATATCGTCAACTGGTGTCCGCGCTGCCACACGGCACTGGCCGACGACGAGGTCGAGCACGAGGACAGAAAGGGCAAGCTCTACCATATCCGCTACCCCTATGCCGACGGTTCGGGCCATGTGGTGGTGGCCACCACCCGGCCGGAGACGATGCTCGGCGACACCGCGGTCGCGGTCCATCCCGACGACGAGCGCTACCGCCACCTGGCCGATGCCGGCATCCGCCTGCCGCTGATGGACCGCATCATCCCGGTGATCTTCGACCACCACGTGCAGATGGATTTCGGCACCGGCGCCCTGAAGGTCACCCCCTCGCACGACCGCGACGACTACGAGATCGGTCGCCGGCACGACCTGGCGCTCTGCAAGGTCATGGACGACAAGGGCGTGATGAACGAGGCGGCCGGGAAATACCAGGGGCTCGACCGCTTCGCCTGCCGCAAACAGGTGGTGGCAGACCTCGAGGAACAGGGCCTGATGGAGAAGATCGAGGATTACGACCACGCCGTCGGTCAGTGCTACCGCTGCAAGACGGTCATCGAGCCGACCACCTCGATGCAGTGGTTCGTCTCGGTCCGGCCGCTGGCCGACAAGGCGGTGGCGGCGGTGCGTGACGGCAGGATCCGCATCTATCCGAAGACCTGGTACAACACCTTCTACGGCTGGATGGACAATATCCGCGACTGGTGCATCTCCCGCCAGATCTGGTGGGGGCACCGCATCCCGGCCTGGACCTGCCGCGACTGCGGCGAGCTGATCGTCGCGTCCACCGACCCCGACATCTGCCCGAAATGCGCCTCAGCCAACCTCGAACAGGAGCAGGACGTCCTCGACACCTGGTTCTCGTCTGCCCTCTGGCCGTTCTCGACAATGGGCTGGCCGGAAGAGACCAGGGAACTGGCCACCTTCTACC
>CAYYWK010000287.1:0-4681 GCA_964475345.1 uncultured Desulfobulbus sp. | reverse complement strand
CCTTATCGATATCTAAATCTGCAGACTGCAGAAGGTTGACGAGGATGTTCTCGACATCCTCGCAGACATAGCCGGCCTCGGACAGGGTGGTGGCATCCGCCATGCAGAACGGCACGTTGAGAATCCGCGCCAGGGTCTGGGCCACCAGGGTCTTGCCCGAGCCGGTGGGACCGATCAGGATGATGTTGGATTTCTGCAGTTCCACCTGGTCGGCATCGAACGGGGCGTCGATCCGCTTGTAGTGGTTGTGGACGGCAACAGACAGCACCTTCTTGGCATACTCCTGGCCGATCACATAGGAGTCGAGATGGGCCTTTATCTCCATCGGTTTCAGCGACGCAGCCAGTTCCGCCGCGGCCTTCTCCTGCTCCGCCCCCTCGTCACGGACAATTTCGTTGCAGAGCTCTATGCACTCGTCGCAGATGAACACGTTCGGCCCGGCAATCAGCTTCTGCACGTCGTTCTGGCTCTTTCCGCAGAACGAACAGCTGCATTCGGGCTCACTGGTCTTTTTATCAGCCATGCTCGATTTCCTCAGTTCCATCTTCTCGTTTGATCAGGACCTTGTCGATTATCCCATACTCGACTGCATCACCGGCGCTCATGAAATTGTCGCGCTCGGTGTCGGCCTTGATCCGCTTCATCGTCTGCCCGGTATGACTGGCGAGGATGCGGTTGAGATCATCCCGCATCCGCAGTATCTCGCGGGCGTGAATGTCGACATCCGTCGCCTGCCCCTGAAACCCGCCCATCGGCTGGTGGATCATGATCCGCGAATTCGGCAGGGAATACCGCTTGCCCTTGCGGCCGGCAGCCAGCAGCAGTGCCCCCATCGAAGCCGCCTGTCCCATGCAGAGGGTGGCGATATCGCATTTCACATACTGCATCGTGTCGTAGATGGCCATGCCGGCGGTCACCGAACCACCGGGCGAGTTGATATAGAAGGTGATATCCTTGTCCGGGTCCTCCGCCTCGAGAAACAGCAGCTGGGCGATGATGACATTGGCGACATCGTCGTTGACGCCGGACCCGAGAAAGATGATCCGTTCCTTGAGCAACCGGGAATAGATATCATAGGCGCGCTCTCCCCGGGGACTCTGCTCCACCACCATTGGTACGAGATTCATGGCAACACTCCTGAAACGGTACGACTGCAAGGGGCAGCAGCCCGTTGCAGTCGTCCAGGTTGAAATCGATTGAGGCGCCTGGGCCTCCCTTTGTGCTCCGGAAGATACTTCCCCTCGCGAAGATCAGTCCTGCTGTGCCGGCTCCGCCCCGGCGGCGGGGACGATGACGGCCTCCTCCCGCAGGAAGTTGAGGATCTTCTCGTTGAGGAGCTCGTTCATGAAAGGAAGGAGATCATCCCGGCTCTGGAAGAATTCCTTCACCTTTTCCACTGTCATATTGTACTGGTCGCCGATCCGCTTGAATCCGCGCTCGAGATCCTCGTCGTTGACCTTGATCCCTTCCACCTCGGCGATCTTCTTGAGGATGAAATCGCCGCGCACCCGCTTGGTAGCCATCTCGAGGTTCTGTTTGGCCAGTTCCTCACGGCTCAGGCCGGCTGCTTCGAGGCTCAGCCCGCTCTTCATCAGGGTCTGCTCTGTCTGCTTGATCATCTGGTCGATCTCGAAGGCGACCAGCCGGTGCGGGACCTCGAAATCATGCCCATCGAGGATTTTCTGCATAAGGCTGTCGGTAAAAGCTCCTTCCGCCGCCTGCTCCTTCTCTCTCAGACGCCGCTCGCGGATGGAATTCTTGAGGTCGTCCAGTGTCGCGAAATCCTTGCTGACATCCTTGGCAAAATCGTCAGTGAACTCGGTCAGCACCCTCTCCTTGATGTCCTTGACCTTGATCCTGAAGTCAATTTCCTTGCCGGCGAGAATCGGGTTGGGATGCTTCTCGGGAAAGTTGACGGTGTGGGTGGCCTCCTCGCCTTTTCGCATGCCCACCAGCTTTTCCTCGAACTCCCTGCCCATGCGGCCCGAACCGACATCGACGGAGTAGTCCTCGTTCTTGACCTGCTTCATCGCGTTGTCCTTGTGATACCCCTGGAAATCGACAACCACGACATCCCCCTGCTCGATCGCCCTGTCGGAAACAGCGCGGAGGACAGCCATATCCTTCTGCAGGGCCTTCAACTCGTCCTCAACCTCCGCATCGCCGACATCGACGGGGGCCTTCTCGACTTCAATCCCCTTGTAATTCCCGAGCTCGAAATGCGGTTTGGTGTCGACATGGGCGACATAGGTGAAGCTGCCATCGTCGCTGTAATTTATGCTGGAGAGCTCCGGATGCACGACCGGGTTGACACCCTCTTTTTCAATGGCCTCAAAGTACGTGTCCTGGACAAGCTTTTCCCCGACCTCCGACTCGACCTGGGGCTTGTAGCTCTTGACGATGATCGACATCGGCACCTTGCCCTTCCGGAAGCCCTTGATCTTTACATCCTTCCGCAGCTTCTCGTATGCCTCGTTCAGTTTCGGCTGAACACTCTCGGCCGGCAGGGTGACAGTAATTTTCCTCGTCAATCCGCTTGTCTCTTCAACGCGTACTTCCATGAAATTTCATCCTTTCATTAGGGTTGTTGTGAATCTGGACCTGCTCATGCCCCACCGCCGGCTGCCGCCGTTTCGCGGGACACCGTTCTCCCCTCAGCTGATCCTGCATGTATGGTACATATTCATAGACTGGTGCGAGAGGGGGGAGTCGAACCCCCACGCCAAGGCGCCAGATCCTAAGTCTGGTGCGTCTACCAGTTCCGCCACCCTCGCTGGAGGCATGCCCGCCTCGTTCTCAATGCCAGCAGAAGCCGGTGCGCAGGACTTTGCCGAACGATCCGGCAGTTGCCGCCCCATGCGTCCACAAGCTGGCCGCTCTTTGTCCTTGAGCCGCTGATACCTCCTTTGCTGTTGCCAAAAGAGATGTCAATCCGTCCAAAAATCATCAGTAATTCACAATCCCGACCCAGTCAAGGTGGCCAGGAGCGTAAAAACGCATCTACACACCAGAAAACATGTAAAATTACCACCTCGCCCACACTCTTTCCAGTTCTTTTTCGACGATTTCGCGATCTTTTTCCGGAAATTAGCCGGGGAATCGCACAAAAACCATTGCATTCCTGTGAAAAATGATCACAATTGCACATGTCGTCTGCGGTATCACCCTGTAGCAGGCATCACATACCGTATTCCTTTTCCTTTTGATCATCATTCCCGCATGAGGTGAGTTATGCGCTTTTCGGTTCTCTGTTCTGCATGTGCCTTCTCTCTGACCATCGCCACAGTCGCCCCGACGCTGGCTGCAACCTATACCGGCAAGGACAACCGCCTTGAATGGGCCCAGCAGGAGAATTGGAGCACATCCGGCAGACCCCTGGACCTGGTCCGTTCGCTGGACGGCAAATACACCTTCATCCTCAACGACCAGCAGCAGATCGTCGTCTATGACCAGCAGGGGGCAGTCCAGGGGCAGATCCCGGTCGGCAAGGGTGTTCGGGCTATCGATATCGCCCCCCAGGGTGAAACCCTCTACCTGATCGACCAGGAAGCCTCCTCGTTCACCTCCATCGCCATCGACTTCGTCATCGATATCGACACCGTCGGTTCACCGGTCAAGGGGAACCCTCAGTCTCCGGTCAGCATCGTCGTCTTCACCGACTTCCAGTGCCCTTACTGCATCAAGCTCGCCCCGCTGCTCGACGAGGTCTTCGAGAAGAATAAGGACAAGGTGAAGGTCTATTTCAAGAACATGCCGCTGCAGTTCCATGAAATGGCCGAACCGGCCGCGCTTGCCGCCCTGGCAGCCGGCGAGCAGGGCAAGTTCTGGGAGTTCCACGACAAGCTCTTTTCAGCCCAGCAGCTCAACCCCCAGACCATCTCCTCCTTCGGACGCGACCTTGGGCTCGACATGGCCCGTTTCGAGACCGACATCAAATCGCCGATGCTCCGCCAGAAACTCGGCAAAGACATGTCCGACGCCCAGAAAGCCGGCGTCACCGGCACCCCCACCGTTTACATCAACGGTCGCAAGCTGAAGCAACGCTCGCTGCAGGGGTTCCAGACGCTGATCGACGAAGAAATGGCCAAAGCCGGCAAATAGCCCAGCCATGCCTCCGCAGCAGTTCAGCCAGGACCTCAGCTTCCCCGACAACGCCAGCGCCGGCATTCTCTACGGCGATCTGAACAAAAACCTGCATATCGTCGAGGAGAGCGCCAACGTCAAGATCAACGTTCGCGGCAACGCCCTCAAGATCAGCGGCCTCCGCCACGATGTCGACATTGCCGCGGATCTGCTCAACCAGCTGTACGACCTGATCGGCAAAGGCTACCCGGTCTTCAGCTCCGATTTCGCCTTCGGGTTGAAGATCCTCGGTTCATCGGCAAAGGTGAAACTCGACAAGATCTTTCTCGACAAGGTCTATGTCACCACCCAGAACCGGGTCATTTCCCCCAAGACCCCCAACCAGAAAATCTATATCGACGCCATCCGCAGCCACGACATCGTTTTCGGCATCGGCCCTGCCGGCACCGGCAAAACCTATCTGGCTGTGGCGATGGCCGTTTCTGCGCTGGTCAGCAACCAGGTCCGCTCCATCATCCTGACCCGGCCGGCCGTGGAAGCAGGCGAAAAGCTCGGATTCCTGCCGGGCGATCTCGCGCAGAAGGTCAATCCTTACCTG
>CAYYWK010000286.1:0-4683 GCA_964475345.1 uncultured Desulfobulbus sp. | reverse complement strand
GAGAACAGTGCCGGAGGCGCTCAAGGGGCAGGCCTCTCCGCGGCCAGGACGGTGGCGGGCCTGGGAGTGAACGCGGTACTGACAGGAGCCGTCGGACCAAATGCCCTGGAAATCCTGCAGTCCCGGAATATCGCCGTCTTCCAGGGGGCATCGGAACAAGACAGCGTCCGGGAGGCTGTGGCGAAATGCATGCGGGGCGATTTCGCCACAGTTTCTGACCGGGCTGCAGCGGACGGCCTTGCCGCTGGATCCCGTCAGGAAACAGGTCCGGGAACCGGCCAATGTCGTGCCCAGGGGGGCAGGGACGGGGGTTGGGGATGGGCGGAGGCAGGGGACGATGTCGCCGCTAGCCTGCACTTCCGGACGATCCCGGGCCGTATTTCCGCAACAGGTGCAGCATGATTCTTCAGCCTTTGCCCAGCGCAAAAAGGAGGGTGTATGAAAGAACATCTGATCAACTACGAGACATTCATCAAGGTCGCCAATGCCATCTCCCACTCGATGGAACCGGAGGAGGTCGCGCTGATGACCGTGGAGGGGATCAAGACTGCCCTGGACGTCAAGGGCTGCGCGCTGTTTCTGCTCAACCACAAGACCGATGAGCTGGAGATCGCCGCGTCGTTCGGGCTGAGCAGCGAATACCTCAACAAGGGACCGATCAGCGCCATGCGCTCCATCGCCGCGTCGCTGCAGGACGGCCCGGTGGCGATCTACGACGTCATGGACGACCCCCGCCTGCAGTACCCCGAAGCCGCCCGCAAGGAGGGCATCGCCTCTATCCTCTCCGTGCCGGTCCAGACCCACGGCAAGATCCTCGGGGCGATCCGCGTCTATACCGCCGAGCCGTGGGAGTTCACGCTGAAGGACGTCAACTTCGTCAACGCCCTGGCCCAGATCGCCGGTATGTCCATCAGCATGGCCAGGTACGCAAAGGGCTTGAAAAGCAGTATCGAGGTGCTGAAGGGAATGCAGGAGGCGCAGGCCCGCAGGACGACCAGGGTGACGCCGTACGAGGGCGTGCCGAAAAGCTTTCCGAGCACGGACTTTCAGCGGGTGCATGCCCCGGCGTGAGCCTCGGATATGCCCCAGCCGGCAAGAGCGCTGGCACCGGCAACCGGGGCCGCCGGCAACGGCCACCCCGGCGAGCGGCGCCACCCGCGGTCAGCCTCTCAAGGAGTGCAGATCTGCGAACTGCGGGCGGGGACGGGCGAAGATATTCTTCGGCGTGCGGCGGACAGCGCACCTCGGCAGCGATATCCACGCCTGCGCCGCCCACAGTCTTAGGCGGTCGCATCCCCGGTGACGCACGTCCCCATCGCCTTCGTGCTGCCATTCTCCGGACCTAGCGGGACGCCCTCGCCTGCCGCTGCAGTACTTCACGGATCTTGGCGGCCAGATCCTTCTTGAAGAACGGCTTCTCGATGAACTCCACCCCCTGATCCAGCACCCCATGATGGGCGATGGTATTGGCGGTGTACCCCGACATGAAAAGGGTGAGGATCTCCGGGCGCAGGGCCCTGACCCGGCTCGACAGCTCCCGGCCGTTCATCTCGGGCATGATCACATCGGTGAGCAGCAGGGCGATGGGACTGTCGGAGGATTCAACCATTTTCAGCGCGGCGGTCGGCGAGGACGCGGCGAGAACGGTGTAGCCCAGCCGCTCCAGCATCGTGCCGATCAGCTTGAGGATCGCCGGCTCGTCCTCCACCACCAGGATGCATTCCTGGCCGCCCATGGCCTCTCCTTCCTCCTCAGGGACGAGCAGCGGCCGCCGCTCCGCGAAATGCCTGGGCAGGCAGACCTTGAAGGTCGTCCCCTGGCCGGGTTCGCTGTAGACGGTGATGAAGCCGTCATTCTGCTTGACGATGCCATAGACCGTGGCAAGCCCCAGGCCAGTGCCCTTGCCCAGGTCCTTGGTGGTGAAGAAAGGTTCGAAGAGGTGGCCGATGACCGCCTTGTCCATGCCGCAGCCGTCATCGCTCAAAGCAAGCTGCACGTACTCGCCGGGGACATAGCCCTGGTGCACGCTGCAGTAGGCCGCATCGAAGATCCGGTTCTCGGTCTCGATAGTGACCTTGCCCACCCCGTTGATGGCGTCCCGGGCGTTGACGCAGAGATTGGCGAGGATCTGGTCGAGCTAGGAGGGGTCGATCTTCACCGCCCACAGCCCGTCAGCAGGCAGCCACACCAGATCGATGTCCTCACCGATCAGGCGCTGCACCATCCTCAGCATGCCGGCCACCGCCTCGTTGAGATCCATGACCTTCGGGGCGATGGTCTGCTTGCGGGCAAAGGCCAGCAGCTGCCGGGTGAGATTGGCCGATCGCTCGGCCGCCTTGCGGATCGCGGCCAGGTCTTCGCGGGCCGGGTGGCTGCTATCCAGGCGATCTTCGGCCATCTCGGTGCGGCCGAGGATGACCCCGAGCATGTTGTTGAAATCGTGGGCAACGCCGCCGGCCAGCCGTCCCACCGTCTCCATCTTCTGGGCCTGCAGCAGCTGTTCCTGCAGGCGCTGCCGGTCCGCATCGGCCTTCTTGACCTCGGAGATATCGCGGAACTCCACCGACCTCACCTGCCGGCCCCTGTAGGGGATGTTGCGGGCCTCAAGCCGCAGCGGGTACTCCTCGCCGTTTTTCCTCAGTCCTGTGGCTTCATAGGGCCTGTCGTAGCCGCTCACGATGTTCTGCATGACCATGGCGCGGGCACTCGGCGCGATCAGCAGCAGGCCGTCCATGCCGACCAGTTCCTCAAGGCGATAGCCGGTGATCTCCGCCAGCCCCTGGTTGCATTCGAGAATCAGCCCTTTATCGTGGACGGTGATGCCCCCGAAGCTGGCATCGTGCAGCGCCCGGTAGCGTTCCTCGCTTTCCCGCAACGCCGCCTCGGCCCGTTTCTGCTCGGTGATGTCGCGCAGGAACACCACCAGTTTGCCATGCTCCGTGGGACTGACCTGCACGCGCACCTCGACCTCGAAGAGCGTGCCGTCCTTGCGCCGGTGCCGCGATTCGAAACCGCCTGATCCTGTATCCAGCAATTGCTGCATATGCGCCGAAGTCTGGGCGGAGGTTTCTTCGGCATCGAGGTCGCCGATGCTCATGGTCAGCAACTCCGCCTCGCTGTAACCGCTCATCCGGCAGTAGGTCTGGTTGACTTCGAGGAGACGGCCGCTGGAATCGACCATCCAGAACCCATCCATGGAGGTCATCAGGATAGCGCGATGCCTCGACTGGCTGGCCACAAGACGCGCCTGGGCCTCCATGCGGTCGGTGATATCGTTGACAAAGCCCATGAACCGGCTCTCCGACAACTTCAGCGCCTTCAGCGTCCACCAGCGCCTCTCTCCGTCTTTTCGACGAAAGGCATATACCCTGTTGAGAACACCTGACTCGGTCAACTCGACAAAATCGCGGTCGACAACCGGCAGGTCTTCTGCAAACACCATGTCGCCGATCCCCTTCCCTAGCAGTTCCTCCTCACTGTAGCCGGTGATGCGGCAGGCGGCGGGATTGACCTGACAGTACCTGCCGCCGGCGTCGACGACGCAGATGCCGTAGGGGGCGTTCTCGATGTAGCTGCGATGCCGCTCCTCGCTCTCCTTCAGAGCTTCCAATGCCTGCTGGCGCTCGGTGAGGTCAACGCCGAGGCAGACCACGTCGACGATGTTGCCTTGGACATCCCTGCTCAGGGCGTTGTACCAGGCGAGGTTGCGCAGTTCGCCGCCTCTGGTGAGGATCTCGTTCTCATAGGTGGACAGGCCGCGGGTGCTCTGCTGGCGCATCACTGTTCCGAACACCCGGCGGATTTCCTCGCGGCGTGCGGCGGGGATGAAGGTGTCGAACCAGTCGCACCCGAGGATCTCCTCCTCGCGCCAGCCGGTAAGCTGCAGGAGGTGGGTGTTGGCAAAAACGATGCGGCCTTCCGGGTCGATGCCAACTCCCACCTGCGGGGTGGTCATGATGATGTTGCGCCACTTCTCCTCGGAGTCCTGCAGGGCCTCCTCGGTCCGCCGCTGCCGGGTGATGTTCTGGAAGATGCAGTAGGTCTGCTTGAACGCACCAGCGGCATCCCTGCCGATTTTACCGTTGAAGGAAACAAGGACGTAGCCGCCGTCCTTCTTGCGCATCTCGAATTCGACGCCCATAATCTCGCCCAGGGCCTTGAAACGCGGGAAGTTCTCCGTGAAATGAGCGCTCCAGTCTGGGTGGAGGAACTCGCCGAAATTCTTCCCCAGGACCTCCTCACGGTCATAGCCGAGGGTTTCCAGCCACGCCTGGTTGACCTCGAGGAAAGCGCCTGTGGCGTCCAGCGACTGGTAGCCCAGCGGGGCGCGGTCGTAGAGCTCACGCAGGCAGAGGTTTTCGGTGTGGAGATCGCGTATACGTCGCTCCAGGTCGGCGATATGCCGCCGCAGGTGGGCGTATTCGGACTGCCCTCCTACCGTTTCCGGGTCGATGGTCGTCATGCCAGGTCCTCATCGTGAAAATGAACGCGCTGCCGGCGCCGCAACAATGACTGCTGCATCTTAGCATTGGCCAGGGATTTCTTCCAACACTGAGTGCTTACGAATGCCGATATCCGCTTCCCACTGCCAGGTCAACCCGCCCTCTTGCCGACTGCCCCCGACGGGATTTTTGCAGTCATCGGCACGCGCTGCCATCACGGAAGCGTCACTGTCCTACTGAG
>CAYYWK010000285.1:0-4686 GCA_964475345.1 uncultured Desulfobulbus sp. | reverse complement strand
GAAGGTGACGAGCAGGAAGATCAACAGGCGTGGATGAGTGTGCGGCACGGTCCCTCCGGTTGTGAACGGGCGATGCTGGTCCGGGTTTTCATTTCAGAAGTGGAAAGGCCATCCTAGCCAATCTGCGGCTGATTCTCAACGGGAAAGGTTACCGGGAGATGCCTCAATCGAGCCTGCGCACTGTTCCTGCAGGGTTATCTTTTGATGGCGCTGCGGCGCAGCTCTGCCCATACGCTGTCCGGGCCGGCCTTCCAGGCGGCCTGGTGCAGCCACTCCAGTGTGGCGCTGTCGCGGGCGAGGATGGCGCGTTCCCGTGCAGTCAGCGCCTCGGGACCCTGGTCGAGGCAGAGGCGGCTCAGTCGCTCCAGCATCTCCCGCCTGGCGGGTGCGCTCCGCGAACGGGCGAGAGCGCGGTGCAGCCGGTTCATCGCCGGATCGACGACTGCCTCGGCAAACAGCGGGAGAGCGTCAGCGGATGGGCAATGCAGCACCGGTCCCTCCATGGCCTTGAGCAGGCGGCTGTCTCTCAGCTCTTCTGCCACCAGCAGAAGTCCCCACCTGCGCAGCGCCTGACCGACGCGGACGCGCCCGAGCAGCATGGAGATAGGCGCCGCCAGCAGTAGCGGGATAAGCACCGGCAGGGACCAGAAAAAGAACCGCTCGTCGAGTCTGAAGGCGAAAGCCGCCCAGCAGGCCGCGGCGATGGTTCCCGGCAACTGGTTGACAAGGGTTGCCCGCCAGCCGGTTTCGCTGCCGCGGTTCTGCCCGGCCCAGCGCAGGTTGAGGTTGCAGATGGCCCGGATCACGTACAGGCTGTGGGCCAGCATGCGGATCGGGGCGAGCAGGGCGGAGACGAGACTTTCCGTCAGAATGCTGGCGGCAAGCCGGCAGAGGCCGCCGAAATCAGGCAGCCTCTGCTGCAGCAGCGCATCAATGAATGCCAGCAGCTTCGGCAGCAGCAGCAGGCAGACGGTGCTGGAGGCCAGGGCCAGGGCAAGCTCGGGGTGCCATTCCGGCCACACCGGGAAGGGGCTGTGGCGGGCCGGGAAGTAGTTGATCGGCAGCAGTACCAGGCGGGTTGTCTCGATGGCCGCGAGGACCAGGAACAGCAGCCACAGCGGCGATGCCAGGTAGGACATGGCGCCGTTGAGGAAGGCAAGGCGGTGCGCTAGGCGGATTCCCGGGGCGCAGAAGAGCAGCCGCAGGTGCTGCAGGTTGCCCTTGGACCAGCGCCGGTCGCGGGTCAGGTCTTCCACCAGGGTCGGCGGCGACTCCTCGAAGGATTCCTGCAGATCCGGTTCGAGCCAGACCTCGAAACCGGCACGCGCCATGAATGCCGCTTCGACGAAATCGTGGCTGAGGATCGGCCCGCCGAAGAGGCCGCGGCCGGACAGCTTCCTCAGCCCGCAGTGGCGCATGAAGGGCTCGCAGCGGAGGATGGCGTTGTGTCCCCAGTAGGTGGCCTCGCCGAGTTGCAGGGCCGCCAGGCCGGCGGTGAAGATCGGGCCGTAAAGGCGGTTGGCGAACTGCTGGGTCCGTGCGAACAGCGACCGGGCGTTGACCAGGGCCGGGGCCGTCTGCAGGATGCCGACACCCGGTTCCCGTTCCAGCAGGCGGACCATCGTGACGATGGTTTCGCCGGCCATCAGGCTGTCGGCGTCCAGCACCACGGCATAGGTGTAGTTGCGGCCCCAGCGGCGGAAGAAATCGGCGATGTTGCCGCTCTTGTACTTCAGGTTGAGGGTGCGCCGGCGGTAGAACAGGCGACCCTCCGCCCCCAGTTCGCGGCAGAGCTGGTGCCAGGCCTTCTGCTCGGCCAGCCAGATTTCGGGGTCACGACTGTCCGAGAGGATGAAGAAATCGAAGGAGGCGAGCTGCCCGCTATCCGCCAGGGAGCGGTAGACGGCCCGCATGCCGGCGAAGGTTCTGGCGATCGGTTCATGGTAGATCGGCATGATCACCGCCGTCCGCGCAAGCGGCGTTGCGGCGAGGCACTCCGTTGAACGCCGGCCGGCCAGCGACAGCCTGTCGCCGCCGCTACGCCTGATCACAAAACCGAAGATGCCGAACCAGGAACCGACCGAGATGCCGAAGAACAGCAGGCTGAAGACGACGGCCAGGCAGATCTCGAGCAGATCGGCGCCGTGGTAGGGGAGGACCCTGACCATGCCCCAGGTGGCGATGCCGGTCTGGCAGAGGACGAGGAGGGCGAGCAGGGACCGGCGCATCCTGGCACTGCGCCGCCAGTTCGCTATGCCGCCTGCGGCGGCAGTCTGTCCGTTTTCTCCGGACCTCAGCAGATGGGTGCCGGCTGCGACCGACTCCGGCATCAGCTGCGGCCGTAGCCGATACTGCTGCGGCTGATAGGCGGGCAGGCGACAGGCAGCGGGGCGTCTGCCAGGTCGAGGCGGCGGGGCAGTTCCGCCACCACCTGCTCGATCGGGTCGGCCGCACCGGCCACCAGAACCTCCTCGATCAGCCGCAGGGCGGCAAGGGCCCTGTCGCGGGTCAGATCTACCCTGCTCCCCAGCAGGTAGCCGAAGGTGCGGGAAAAGATGTCATCATAGACTATATCGTGCATGTCACTCTCCTTCCGGGCGAACGTCGTTGTCGGCCGGCAGTCTGTACGTCCAGGTTTCGGTCAGGGTCTCGCCGCCCTTTTGCAGGAAGGCGCGGAGGGCGAGGGGCCGGTCGGCAGCCGGCCGGGCGAGCAGCGAGAGACGCCAGCATTTGCAGGCCGGCACGAATTCGACAAAGTGGTCGAGGATCTCGCCGTCGTCGAGGGCGGTGACCGCCGCCGTGACCTTGGTTCTGCCCGGGAGCCCGTCCAGCGGACCGCCGGCGAAATCGACGATCAGCCGGTAGGCGCCGCTCGCCGTGCCGCCGCCGATCCGGCCACCATCACCGACCAGGGTGTTGATCACCCGGCCCATCTGCTCCCCGGCAACCTGGTGGCCGCCGAAGCTCAGGACGTACTCGATGTTCAGCGGCGATTGCGGGGCCGGCGGCTGGTCCGGCGTCCAGAAGGCGACGATGTTGTCGTTGGTCTCGTCCGGGGACGGCAGCTGCACCAGCACCACCTTCCCCCTGCCCCAGTCGCCCACCGGCTCGACCCAGGCGCTCGGCCGCGCGTGGTAGCGGGCCTCGCTGTCGAGGTAGTCGCGGAAGTCGACGTCGCGCTGCAGCAGACCGAAACCGCGGACATTGTCGGTGGCGAAATAGTCCATCTCCAGCTGCCTCGGATTCAGCAGTGGCCGCCACAGCCACTCGCCGCTGACCCCGTTGCGGATCAGCAGGCCGTCGGAATCGTGCACCTGGCGGCGCCACTCGCCGGTGGGCCGGCCGGTGTTCTCGCCATAGAAGAACATGCTGGTCAGCGGGGCCAGGCCCGGCAGCTTCAGCGCCTTGCGGGGAAAGAGCACGGCTTTGACGTTCACCGTGGTGACGGCGCCGGGGATGATCGTGAAGGCGTAGGCGCCGCTTGCGCCCGGTCCGTCGAGCAGTGCGTAAACCTGCATTTCGCGGGCGTCAGGGGAGGGGCGCAGCAGCCAGAATTCGACGAAGGAGGGGAACTCCTCGCCGGAAGGCAGGCCGGTGTCCAGGGCCAGGCCCCGGGCTGACAGGCCGAAGCCGTTGTCCCGGCCGACCCCGCGGAAATAACTGGCCCCGGCGAAGACCAGAAACTGGTTCCGGTCCTCCCTGTCCTGCAGTGGATAGGTCAGTTTGAAGCCGGCATAGCCGAGGTCGGGGGGGATCCGTTTGGCCAGGTTCGGGTCGCTGAAGCTGAAGGCCTCGCGCCTGAAGGGCAGGGGCCTGCTGCCCTCACGGTCGACGACGTTGATCCGCACCGCGTGGGTGTAAAAGAGCCCGGGGGGGACCAGCATGACCTGGAAATTCGACCCGGCTTCCCGCCACAGGCTCTGCTCCGGGTCGAAGCGGATGTCCTGGTACTGGGAATAGTCCAGTTCCCTGAGAAACTTGGGAATCGCCGGCGGCGCCTGGTAAGGTGATGCCGCAAGGGCCCTGGCCCTGTCGGTTACGGCAGTGAAATCCACGGCCGCAAGCGATTCGGGCAGGCCGGCGAGGAGCAGCAGGGCGATGGCCGCCAGGCGCAGGAGGCAGCCTGGCGGATGTTTCGCGGATGGCAGGTTCAGCAGGGCACGCTGGCATTTCCAAAGCGGGATCGGTTGCGGATTCATGGTTTGCTCGAAGGTCTCCTGGCGCTGCTCGGAATGTCAGGAATGCGCGGCGGACTGGCCAGCCAGGGCAGCGATGCGGCAGTTGCCGGCGTTGCCGCCCCTGCCGAGCTGCTGCAGGCGGGCCGTCGTCTCGTGGAGCAGTTCGGCGAGCCTGGCGGCGATCTCGCTGGCATGTTCGTGCACCTGCCGGGAGAGGTCGCTGGTTTTGGCGGCGGCGATGTTGACCTCGGCGATGTTTTCGGAGACGGTCCTGGTGTTGTCCGATGTCTGGCTCACCAGGCCGGCGATGTTACCGGTCACCATCTCCTGCTCGGTGACGGTCCGGGAAATGTTGGCGGAAACCTGTCGGAGATCCTGCATGCCGGTGTCGATTTCGCGCAGGCTGCGCTCGAGCATGGCGCCGGCGGTTTCGATCCCGGACACCTTGACCATGATTTCCCTGGTTGCCTCTTCGGTTTTCTCGGACAGGGAGCGGATGCCTTCGGCC
>CAYYWK010000284.1:0-4708 GCA_964475345.1 uncultured Desulfobulbus sp. | reverse complement strand
CGAGGATCTTCTTGCCCATCGCCCGGCGCAGGGTGTCGGCGTCGCCCAGGGTATAGTTCGCCAGGATGTTGGCGATCTGCATGACCTGCTCCTGGTAGACGATGACCCCGTAGGTCTCCTCGAGCACAGATTTGAGCTGGGGCAGCGGATAATGGGCGGTGGCCCGGCCGTGCTTGGTCTCGACGAAGTCGTTGACCATCCCGGAGTCGAGGGGGCCCGGCCGGTAGAGGGCGACCAGGGCGATCAGGTCGGTGAACTGGGTCGGGGCCATCTTGACCAGCAGTTCGCGCATGCCGGAACTCTCCAGCTGGAAGATGCCCAGGGTGTCACCGGCGCAGAGCAGCTGGTAGGTCTTCAGGTCGTCCATCGGCAGTGTCTCGATGTCGAGCTCGGTGCCGATATCGTCCTTGATATGCTTCAGGGCCTTGTCGATGACGGTCAGGGTCTTCAGGCCGAGAAAATCGAACTTGATCAGTCCGGTCATCTCGGTGTGCTTCATGTCGTACTGGGTCAGCGTCTCGTTGTTGGAACCCCGGCAGACTGGCAGGTAGTGGACCATCGGCCCCGGCGAGACGACAACGCCGGCGGCGTGGGTGGAGGTGTGGCGGGCCAGGCCTTCCAGGGTCATCGAGATGTTCAGCAGCTCGCGCACCTGCGGGTCGGCATCGGCCATCTCGCGGAGCTTGGGTTCCTCCTCCATCGCCTTCTTGATCGTCATTTTCAGCTGTTCGGGGACCAGCTTGGCGATCTTGTCGACATCGGCCAGCGGGACGTCCAGCGCCCGGCCGACATCGCGGATGACACCGCGGGCCTTCATCGTCCCGTAGGTGACGATCTGGGCGACGTGGGCATCGCCGCCGTATTTGTCCCGGACGTAGTCGATAACCTCGCTGCGCCGGTCCTGACAGAAGTCGACGTCGAAGTCGGGCATTGACTTGCGCTCGATGTTGAGGAAACGCTCGAACAGCAGGCCGTAGGGGATCGGGTCGATGTTGGTGATCCGCATGCAGTAGGCGGCAAGGCTGCCCGCCCCGGAGCCGCGGCCAGGCCCCACCGGGATGCCGTTGTCCTTGGCCCAGTTGATGAAGTCGGCGACGATCAGGAAGTAGCCGGGAAAGCCCATCGTGGTGATGACGCCGATCTCGTATTCGAGGCGCTCGCTGTAATTTTTTTCGACCTCCTTGCTGAAAGTCCCCATCTTCCGCATGGTTTCGAAACGTTCCTTCAGCCCGTCGCGACAGATGCGGGCGAAGAGGGTGTCGATGGTCTCGCCTTCCGGCACCGGGAAGTTCGGGAAATGGTACTCGCCGAAGGCGATCTCGAGGTTGCAGCGCTCGGCAACCTCAAGGGTGTTGGCGATCGCCTCCGGACAGTAGGCGAAGCTCTTCTTCATCGTCTCCGGCGACTTGAAGTACAGCTCGTCGGTGGAAAAACGGAAGCGTTTCGGGTCGTTGATGGTCTTGTTGGTCTGGATGCAGAGCAGCACCTCGTGGGCGTAGGCTTCGTCGCGGTTGAGGTAGTGGCAGTCGTTGGTGGCCACCACCTTGATGTCGAGTTCCTTGCCCAGGGAGATCAGCGCGTCGTTGACGATCTGCTGTTCGGACATGCCGTTTTCCTGGATCTCGAAGTAGTAACGGTCCCCGAAGACCTCCTTGAATTCGAGGGCCTTCTGACGCGCCCTGTCGAGATCCTTCTGCAGGATCAGCCACGGCACCCAGCCGTGCAGGCAGGCGGACATCGCGATCAGGCCGCCGCTGTATTTCCTGAGCACCTCCATGTCGATCCGCGGCTTGTAGTAGAACCCTTCGAACTGGGCGATGGAGGCCAGCTTCATCAGGTTCTGGTAGCCCTCGATGTTCATCGCCAGCAGGATCAGGTGGAAGGCGGTGGTGCCGTCGACGGCCTTCTTCTCCCGGCGGTCGACGGGCGCGATGTAGAACTCGCAGCCGACGATCGGTTTGATTCCGGCCTTCTTCGCCTTGCTGTAGAATTCCAGGGCCCCGAACATTGCCCCGTGATCGGTGATGGCGACGCTGTCCATCTCGTACTCCCTGCATTTGGCGAGCAGGTCGGAGACCCGAATGGCGCCGTCGAGCAGGCTGTGCTGGGTATGGACGTGGAGATGGACGAAACCGGCACTCATTTCTTCCCCTCCAGGCCGATTACACCTTCGAGGTGGGCCCCCTGCAGGATGACGCCCTCGGTCATCGCCCCGGTGAGGTTGGCCTTGATCAGGCTGGCGCCGGTGAGGTTGGCGTCGCTCATGTTGCAGTTGGCGAGATTGGCCCCGGGCAGGTTGGCGTTGACCAGGATCGCGCCGGCAAGGTTGGCGCCGGCGAGGTTGGCCCGTCGCAGGTTGGCGCCGCTGAGATCGGCGCCGGCAAGGTTGGCGCCGGCAAGGTTGGCGGTGATCAGGTCGACGCCCTTGAGGTCAGCCCCGGCGAGGTTGCAGTTCGGGCAGTTCTTGGCCATCGTCGCCAGGGTATGGCGGATTTCCTCGGGCGGCGGCGGGGGGGTGGGAGAGGCGGCGGGCGGCGCCGTTGGTTCCGGTCGGACGGCGGTAGTGCTGGCGGCAGCGCCGGCCTTGCCCCCCGCCATCTGCTCGCGCAGATAGGTCTTTTCCTTCTTCCGCGAGGCCTTGGCCAGTTTTTCCGGGTCGCCCGCGCTGGCGACGGCGGAATAGGCCCGGGCGCCGTTCGGAGTGAACAGGACATACCGGTCGGCAGCGTTTTCAACCATGCTGAAACACCGTTCGTCACCGTAATACCAGACGTTGAATTTCAGGCAGAGCTGTTTGTCGCCGTTGATATCCCACTTGCCGGTATCGCGGTTGTTCAGGCGGTTTCTGGCCGACATCCGGCCGTCCGCGAGAAAATGCACCCAGGCGCTGAAATCGATGGCCTCGAGATAGAGGGTGTTGCCGGATACCGTTTCAAAAATCCGTTCGGCGGTGAGCTGCGACCTGCCTTCCTGCAGCATCCTGTTCTGGGTGCTGGTGGCGCAGCCGGACAGTGACGCGATGGCGGCAAGCAGGCAGATGCAGGACAGTCGTCTGGTCATGGTGGCCTCCCGGGGTGATGAGGAACGAGATTTAGCGCAAAAACGACAACGATCGTGGTTGCTGAGTGAGCTTGATAAGCCGTCTGAGGATCGTGTCGAAGAGAGATGCGGTCAAGTATACAACGATAAGCAGGAAGACAAAAACAAATAGATTGGCCATCCGCGATTGAATGATATCTTGAGTGATAATAATTAGTTGTTTGAGTATGATGTGGTGGACGAGGAAGGCAGGGTAGCTCAGCCGGCCAAGCCGCGCGACGATCATGGCAAGCCGTTGAGATCCGGGGCGCGCCATCGCGAAACAGAGAATGATGAAGACGAGGATGCCGCAGATGTTCATCCTGAAGGCGGACACATTCTCCCCGCCGACGAACAGCAGGATCCCCAGCGCCAGCGCCAGCGCCCAGATCCGGATACGGCCGCAGGGTTGGCCGCAGGCGAGCTGCGAGAGGATGTACATCCCGCAGACGAACTCCGCCAGCCGGAAAAAGGGCAGGTACTGCAGCGGCAGGGGGAGCGTGTAGTGCGCCTGGAGCAGGAAGACGCAGGCGAAGCAGAGCAGCAGGGTAAGGGGCTGGTTCCATGAAAAAGAGCGATGGATCAGCGGGAACAGCAGGTAGATAACGACGATGCAGCCGAGGAACCACTCGCCGACCAGGTAGTAAGTGGGGAGAAGAGATGCGAACAGGCCGTCGAGGGCGAGAATGGTCAGGCCGAAGGCCAGGGGATTCCTGTCGGGTGAGAACTGGTACTGCCCGGTGGCCAGAGCCAGGATCATGCAGCAGGCGTAAACCAGATAAAACATCGGGAAGATTGCCAGCCAGCGTTTCCGGTAAAATTCCAGGGCACGGAACCGCCCTGAGCTGCTCAGCGAGAGCGAGGCACCGGACAGAACCAGAAAGAGGCTGACCCCGATGGCCCCGAGGGCCGGGTAGTTTTTGACCAGCAGGAGATCGTCGGCGAGCAGCCTGTGCGTCCAGACATTGTAATGGAAGAGGATGATCAGCAGGTTGGCGATGACGCGGATGCAGTCGAGATTGAACAGCCGTGCTGATGCCATGCGATCACTCCGGTTGGAGAGGCTGCCGGGCGGCTGCTGGCGGCGATGGCGCAACGGTTGTGGCCGTGTTTGGTGAGAAGGCGCAATAGCCAGGCCGCGGGCCGACCTGCGGGTGATTGCGGCAGGTATCGGGTCGCTCTTGATAGATCGTGCACAGGCGCGAGGCGGGATGAAGAAAGCAGCAGTCACCGCTGGCCATCCTGGCCAGGGTGAAGAGCCCGCTGCGGTGGTGGTAGTGCTCGATCAGCCGCTGTCTGGCGAGGCGGCGGGCTACCGGCCTGAGGTCGCCGCCCAACTCGCATTCAGCCATCAGCCCCATGCGGACCAGGTCCCCGGCCGTGACCTCCACCGGCAGGCTGCAGCAGGCGGCGTTGCAGTTCCGGCACATTGTGTGGCTGAATTTTTGCCAGGTCGACAGGTCGTCCGGCCGTGCCGCCGGTCTGTCTGCCCGCTGTGATGTGCGCATTCCGATAAATTCCGTGTGGTTGGGCTGCTGCTGCAGATGGCGTCGCCTGAGTGTTCAGAACCGGCTTCTTTAGCATATCGGCCGTCTTTCCGCCAGCCTTTCCTCACCGGGAAAACGGACCT
>CAYYWK010000283.1:0-4752 GCA_964475345.1 uncultured Desulfobulbus sp. | reverse complement strand
CAGAGGAGCACTCCGCTATTCTATCAAACGAAGGAGGTATCCATGTCACTTGTCCAGGCCATGAATGTGCGAAAAACATACCAGACTGACGATGTCCCGGTGGAGGCCATCCGGGGAGTCGATTTTGCCATCGAACCGTCTTCGTTCGTTTCCTTTGTCGGTCCATCCGGGAGCGGCAAGAGTACCCTGCTCAACATGATAGGCTGTCTCGATCCACCGACAAGCGGGATGCTGAAAGTGCTCGACCAGGATGTCTCCAGGCTGAGCAGAAGCGAGTCGGCAAAATTCAGGGGCACCCACATCGGTTTTATCTTCCAGGATTTCAACCTGATCCCGGTGCTGACCGTTGCCGAAAACATTGAATACCCGCTGCAGATGGTCCAGAACTGGCCGGCCGATGAACGCAAAAGAAGGGTCGATCAGATGCTCTCAGCCGTCGGCATGAAGGAGCAGGGCAACAAATACCCCCGCCAGATATCGGGGGGCCAGAAACAGCGGGTCGCCATCGCTCGGGCGCTGGTTACCCAATCGAAACTGGTGCTGGCAGATGAGCCGACGGCCAATCTCGATCGAGAAACTGCCATGCGCATCATCCTGCTGATGAAGCAGATGCGGGACGAATTCGGCACGACCTTCGTCTTTTCCACCCACGACCCGAAAATCGTCGGCAACGCCGAGACCATCTTTCAGGTCGAGGATGGCATCCTGAGCACAGCGACGAACTGAGAGGAAACAGCCATGCTGAAAATACTGCAGATTGCCGCCAGGAACCTACGCCGCTACAGGCGCCGCACCGTGCTGACATCCTCGCTGGTCACCTTCGGCGTGCTGGCCGTCCTGCTGTTCGTGTCCGTGTCCGGATCGTTCAAGGGCATGATGATAGGGCAGATCACCGATTCCATGCTCGGCCATCTGCAGATCCATCAGAAAGGCTACCTGGCATCCATCGACAGCCTGCCTCTCAACAAAATGCTGAAGGAGAAGCAGATCGCCAAGGCCACCGGTATTCTCGACGGCATGTCCGAAGTTGCAGCCTACTCGCCGCGTATCAGGCTCGGGGCGATGTTCAGCAACTTCACGGAAACCACCAACATCAGGCTCAACGCTGTCTATCCCGAGCAGGAACTGCAGACCGTCCCGCTGCTCAAGGAGCGTGTGCACAGCAAGGTTGACGGCGGCTTCCTGAAGAAAGGGGAAATCGTCGTCCCAGATCTGATCGCCAAAGCGATGAAGGTTGCAATCGGCGATGAGATCGTGCTGGTCGCCACCAACAAGGACGGCTCGGTGAACGGTCAGACCTTCAAGGTCAGCGGCATCGTCGAAGGGCTGACCGGGCCCGGTGGCCGCGATGGCTATATCCATCTGGAAGACGCCCGCACCCTGCTGCGCATGGAGGAACCGGAGATCAACGAGATAGCCGTTCGCCTCGACAGCCTGAAACACCTGGACGCACGTTTCGGGACGCTCGAAAAGGCCCTGGCAAACATCCTCAACAAGGAGGACAAACCGGTTTTCGAGGTGCACACCTGGGAAAAGCTCACGCCGTTTTTCAATATTGCCAAGATGATCGATTTGATGACGCTGTTCATCAAGATCATGCTGGTTGCCATCGTGCTGGTCAGCATCATGAACGTCATGGTCATGGCGGTCTATGAGCGGATCAACGAAATCGGCACCATCTCGGCGATGGGTACCAGTCCTGCAAAAATTCTTCTGCTCTTTCTGACCGAAGGGTTGCTGCTGGGGACTTTCGGGGCCCTGCTCGGTGCGGCGGTCAGCCTGATCAGTATCGCGGGATTGCGTGCCGCCCATATATCCTTTGATTTCGGGCAACAGAAAGGTTTGATCCTCAACCCGGTCATCGGCTGGCCGGACATTTTCTCGGTCATTGCGATCGTCATCGCCATTGCCGTGCTCGGCAGCATGCAGCCGGCATGGAAGGCATCGAAGATGGACCCGATAACCGCCCTGCGCCACGTCTAGGAGAATATCATGAACATTTTTCCGCATTACCATCACTTGATCCTCGCTCTCCTCCTGCTGCTGTCGCCCATCCGGGCCTCGGCCCTGGACGGGGCAGCCCTCCTTGAGCAGATCGACCGCAAGATGCAGCCGGTCAGCTACGAGATGTACAGGAAATTGATCAATATCGAACCGGATGATTCCAAAAAGGAGTACCTGCTCTATACCGTCAAAAAAGACCAGGACAAGATGGTCGCCCTTTTCCTGTCGCCCGCCAGCGAAAAGGGGCGTGCCACCCTGCGTCTTGGCGAAAATATGTGGCTCTACATACCCAATGTCGGGAAACCCATTCGGATTACCAGCCTGCAGTCGGTTGTCGGAGGAGTGTTCAACAACTCCGACATCCTGAATCTTGACTACAGCGTTGAATACACCGTCAAGATGATAGAGGAAAACGAGCAGAGGTACATCCTTGACCTGAAAGCGAAGAACGCCACGGTGGCCTATGACCAACTGAAGATGGAGGTCGACAAGACGACGCTGTTGCCGATGGTGATCGAATGCTTTGCCTCCAGCGGCATGCTGATCAAGACCCTGCGCTACGACAAGATCGAGGATTTCGGCAACGGCATGATCCGGCCATCCGTGCTGGAAACCGACAGTCCTCTGTACAAGGGATACTCGTCAGTGATGATTTTCGCAAAACTCCAGGAAAGGGAATTCGCCGATGAGGTCTTTACGCTCAATTACCTCCCCAAGGTCGAGGAACTGCGCTGAGGCCGGCGTGAGGGCGCTTTCGTCTGCCGCCGTCCTGGCGGTCCTGCTTGCTGCCCTTGCAGGCCCGGCGCTGGCCGCGCCGGACGAGGAGTTCAGCCTGGATCTCGCCGAACTCGAGAAGAAGGACTACGAAGTGGGCGGCTTTGCCGAGGCCGCCTGGGAGCATTTCACCATCCGGGACGACGGAGCGTACACGTTGCTCAATTCCGGTGAACAGTCGGAGTCATCGCTGGACAGGTTTACCGGAACACTGCAACTGCAGGGTTCATTCACCAGGGGAATCACCACGGTGAATGTGCTGGCCCAGGCCACAGGCCAGAACGATGCCGCCGAGTCGTCAGACGATATTGCCCTCTACGAGGGAAATCTCAGCATTGCGCCATCTTCGTGGTTCAGCACGTCGATCGGCAAAAAAGCCTATAAATGGGGCAAGGGATACGCCTGGAATCCGGTGGGCTTCATCAACCGGACCAAAGACCCCAACAATCCCGACGACGCGCTGGAAGGATATGTGACCGGGGAATTTGAAGTCATCAAGAGTTTTGCCGGCGACCTGCAGAATATTGCCCTGAATGCAGTCGTGCTCCCAGTCGATGGTGAGGTCAACGACGATTTCGGAGAGGGCGATCACGTCAACATGGCGGCCAGACTCTATCTCCTCCTGCTTGATACCGACATTGATTTCATCGCCTACACCGGGGACAGCCGGACAAACCGCTATGGTCTCGATTTTTCACGCAACATCACAACGAATTTCGAAATCCACGGCGAGTTTGCCTATATTACCGACTTCGAGCGAACCGTCCTGCACGACGATGGCAGCAGAATGCACGACGATGAAGACGTCACTTCCTTTCTTGCGGGAGTCCGCCACCTGAGCAGGTGGGACCTGACCTCCATCGTTGAATATTACCATAACGGCGGAGGCTACAGCGATGCCGAGATGGAGGTCTTTTTCAACGCCGCCGATGCCGCCATTGCGCAGCAGGACGAGGCGGAAAGGGAAAGCGGCCTGACGGCGATCCGGCAGCTGGCCAGCCAGGGGTACGGCAGGCCCTACCTGGGCAGGAACTATCTCTATGCCAGATTCAGCCAGAAGGAACCGTTTGCTATCCTCTATTTCACGCCTGCATTGACAGCCATCGTCAATCTCGATGACGGCAGCGCCACCGTAACCCCGGAACTGAACTACAGCGGCTTCACCAACTGGCAACTGCAGCTGCGATATGCCCTGCTGTCAGGGCCGCAGCACAGCGAGTACGGGGAAAAGCAGAACAGCAGCAAGGTCGAGCTGAACGTCAAATATTTCTTCTGAACCCCGCCGGCCCGGCGCCCGCCGGCAGGGGATTTTCTCTGCCAGGAGCCCCCCATGCGACAAGACAACCTGCTCTCAGGGTATTCCGGCGAGATGATCATCATCCTGGCGATGGCGGGGGTTCTCGTCATCATTGCTGTGGGGGTATGGTTTCTTCTCCGCAGATCGGTAGCCAACGGCAGCGGAAAGGGCTACACCGGAAAGTGACGCGCAGGGTGCTTTCAGGGAAACGAAGCACGCTGGCGGGACTGCTCTTCACGATTGTCGTGATGTTTCTCTTTTCTTACTGGGTGCGGAAATAACCACAGGCCGATTGTATATACCAACACCCTTGCCTTGATGGCGGCAAGCAACAACTTCCACCTGGCGATTGATGTGCCGGCGTCGAACTCTACGATCTCCATTCAACGGCGGTATTCGTGGCGGTCCTTGGCCCTCTGATGGAGATTCCCATGTTGATTGCTTGGTCAACGTCGCGTTCTGGTTGCAGTGGGTCATGTTCAAAAGGGCTTGAGAAACGGACATACGGTCCTGCGCCTGGTTTGGGACCCTGCCGGTACGTACCATATCCATCCTCAAACTCTTACCGGGAAGAGTTAAGGCCCAGATGCATCAGAAGACCGGTCTTATCCACAAACCGGCTGCAGGCACCCACTCCGGCTATCAGCATGAAAAACTGACTTCCCGCTCTACCCTCT
>CAYYWK010000282.1:0-4773 GCA_964475345.1 uncultured Desulfobulbus sp. | reverse complement strand
GGCGGTGAAGCTGAACGGCAGGCCGGCGATGGCCGCGGCGAACATCGCCACCGAGGTCGGGCTGTGGGCGAAGTGGGCGTGGAGATGGACGATGTTTTTGCCCCTGGCGTGATGCACCAGGTAGGCCGCCTGGAACAGGTGCTTGAAGGTCAGCGGGTTGTGGTTGCGAAGAAACCTGCGCCAGGCAAGCGTTAGGGCCCGGCCGAACCCCGCCGTGTAGCCCACAGCGGTGGCCAGGGTCGGCCACAGGAAGCGGTGCAGGTTGACCCAGAACAGTTCCGGCAGGTAGGTCACCGCGGCGCGGATGGCCTCCACCGATTTGTGGGTGAAGTTCTCGCGGGGATTGCGCATCGAGAAGATGTGGACGGTGATCCCCTGCTCTTCCAGCAGCCTGATCTCGTTGGAGATGAATGTTTCGGAAATGCGGGGATAGCCTTTCAGGACCATCCCCATGACCGGACCGGTTGCGCTCATGCGTTTTCCCCCAGGGTAGCCATGCGGCTGCCGATAACGTCGTAGGCGGTCATCGGGAAGGCCCTGAGCCGCTCTTCATATTCCTCGCCGCTGGCCAGCAGCCGGTGCACCTTCTCCCTGATGCCCTCGGGATCGACCTCCTCCCAGGGGATGTATTCCAGCAGACCGCGGCCGGCGAAGATCCTGGCCCGGATCAGCTGCTCCTCGCGCGGGATCGAGCGGGGGATCACCAGGCTGGGGCGGGCGGCGCAGATGATCTCGCAGCAGGTGTTGTAGCCGCCCATCGACACGACGCAGTCGGCGGCGAGCAACGCCTTTTCGATCTTGCGGTAGAACTTGCAGATCCTGGCCTTGACCTGGCGGGCCCGGGCGGCCAACTCGTCGTACTCCTCCTCCGCCATGAACGGACCGGTGATGATCATCGACCGCAGCTCCGGCTCCGCCCTGCTCTCCAGCATCCGCAGGTAGGTATCGATGACCTTGCCGCCATCGCCGCCACCGCCGGTGGTGAGCAGGACGAACTTCTCCTCCGGGGCGATCCCCATGCTCAGCCTGATGCGGGGACGACTCCGCCGCGAGGGGAAATGTCTGGGGATGTAGCCGGTGAAGTGCATCTTGCCGGCAATCCCCTCGGGAATCGCATATTCACTGATCGGATCGTAGACATGCCGGTCTCCGTACACCCAGATCTCCGAGTAGAGCTGATCCATGACCTCGTAGATCTTCTTGTCCGTCCAGTCGCGGATGGTGCTCTCGGAACTGTCCATGATATCGCGCAGGCCCAGCACCACCCTGGTCTTTGGCATATATCTGTTGAGCCAGCGCAGGGTCGGCAGGACCTCCTTGCCCAGACCGAGCGGGGCCTTGTCGACAAGAAAGAGCGCCGGCCGGAAGGTCCTGGCGGTGGCGAGGATGATGTTCTGGCGGATGGCCAACGCCTTCTTCGGCCGGATGGCGATGGCTGTAGGCAGGTACTGGTCGTTGCCGTGCTTGGTCATCCCGGGGATTCTGATATAGTCGATCCCTTTGGGATAATCGAACTTGCCGGCGATCGGCGAGCCGGTGAGGATGATCACGTTGCGGCCTTCGCCGGCCATGTTGCCGGCCAGGGCCAGGGTGCGGCGGATATGGCCGAGCCCGTAGGTGTCGTGGGAATAAAGAAGGATATTCATGCGTTCTCCGCATCACTTCAAACTTCAGCCTGACGGCTCGCCGGCTGTTTCTTCATTCCATGCCGCGCTCGTTCGCAGCTTCTGCAGCCATTTCCTGTTCCTGCTCAAGCACCCGCCGGGCCGCGGCACCCGCCGCACCGGCCAGGGCAGCCTGCTGTGCGGCGTCCGCTTGCTCGGCCGGGGGCTGCGGCAGGTCGACGATCACCTTGCGGTGGGCATAGTAGATGCCCTTGGCGTTCAGAGCCAGGGTAATCCGCCTGAAGGCCTCGCGGCGGATGACGAAGTGGGTACCCGGGCGGGCGGTGAATTTGACCCGGATCGTCATCACCGAGTTGGTGATCTCGCGCACGCCCTGGGACTTCATCGGTTTCAGGAAATTCGGGCCCAGTTCGGGATCGTCGAGCATCTCCTGGCCGACCCGCTTGATGATCTTGCGGATTTTGTCGATATCGGCGTCGTAGGGAAAGTCGAGGCTGAATTTTTCGATGATGCCGCCGCGCATGAAGTTGGTGATCGGCCCCAACTCGCTGTGCGGGACGATCTGCAGCATCCCGCGGTGGTGCCTGAGCATCAGGTTGCGGAGGGTGATCTTCTCCACCGTCCCGGAAATACTGCCCGCCGTCAGGTACTCGCCGACCCGGAAGGCATCGTCCAGCAGGTAGAAAAAACCGGAGAAGATATCCGAGACGATCTTCTGGGCGCCGAAGCCGATGGCAAGCCCGATAACCCCGGCACCGGCCAGCAGCGGCCCGATATCGACCCCCAGCGACGACAAGACGGTCATCGTCACCAGCACCACCAGGATGATGCCGACAAACTTGCGGACGATCGGCAGCAGCGTCAGCGACCGCCCCAGAGCGGTATGTGGCCCCCACTCGTCGTCGTGACTTTCCTGGTCAGCGGGCCTCTCCGGAGTCGACTCGGCGATCCGGACCTCGATCCAGGTGCTGATGGTTCGCCACAGCACCAGGGCGAGAGCGATGATCACCAGCGAATCGACCGCCACCTCGATCAGGTTGGACAAAAAGGGCAGCTCATACCCCCAGAGACTGGCCAGCCAGAACCCGAGGATCGCCACCAGGCCGGCACGGGCCGCCGGCATGACCCTGGCGGCGATCGACCCGGCATGCTGTCGGCCTTCACCTCCTGCGTCTCCGGAAGACGCACCGGCGACCGCCTCGTCCAGCTTCAAGGTTTTGATCGCATATCCGGCCAGCCACTGGATCAGCCGGTCTGCCACCAGCCAGAGCGGCAGGATGAAGAAACTGACGAGAAAGGCGCCGCGGCTCGGGTGTTCGCCTGCGGCCATCGTCGTGATCATCAGCACCCAGAGCAGGAGCATATAGAGCAGGGCCAGCAGATGCCAGAGGGAAGCAAGGCGCTCCATGCCCCAGGAGGCTGCACCACCCGCCCCGGCGAGCAGATGGTCGCGGATCCGCAGGCGGCAGGTGACAACGGCGACGGCGGTAATCGCCAGCAGCAGCGAGCCGGCAAGCACCTTGATCAGGGCAACCGACAGCGGGTCGGCCCCGAGGTGCTCGACGACAACCGCGAACATGAACGTCACCACGCAGTAGCCCCACCCCCAGGTCACCAGGCGATGGATGAGCAGGGCCATCCCGCTGCTGAGCGGCAGCAGGCGCAGTTCTTCGCGGTGCGGCGAAAAGACGATGCCGGAGAGGACGGCGACCAGCCGGATCAGCGCAAGGGTGAGCAGCAGCGCCAGAAAGAGCAGCTGCATAGGCTGGGTCTCCACCCACGCCATCGTGAAGTACAGGCCATAGGCCGTCATGCAGAAGACGACCAGGCCGATCAGGGAAGGGAGCGCGGTAATCAGGGCAGCCAGCAGCTTCTCCGGGGCCGTCGCCGCAGTCCTGAGATACTTCTCCGGTGTACCGCCTGACCCGTTGCCGGCGAAATACCTGCGCCGCAGCAGCCATGCCGTCGCCCCTCCCGCCGCCAGGCCGCAACAGGAGAAGAAGAACACCCAGGCCATGTTGCGGACAGCCCCCCTGACGGTGTGGTCCGGGCAGAAACGGATGAAAACCGCCTGCAGCTCCGGCGCCAGGCGCGGCACGCTTGCGGCCAGCGCCCGCAGACGGGTCCGCGCGGAATCCGACTGGCCGATCAGCGCCTTCAGCAGCGAACTGAAAAGACTGCGCTGGACGGCAGGTTTCCGGCCGCTTTCTTCATCGGTTTGAGGTCTCTCCGCAGCTGCCGCCGGCTGATCCGGGACCTGCCCGGCGTCCTGAGTGGCAAGGCGCTGCTGGACGGTCAGCGCCTGCGACCCGGCAGCCATGACCACCGGCATCCGGCATACCGACGGCAGCGCCAGCAATGCAGCAACCAGGAAGCACACCCTGAACAGCGTGAATGTCATAAGATCCTCAACCATCGTTTACGGCGCACCGCGGCTGCCATGATGACAAATTCCTTTTCATTATATACAATTGCCGGAAAGATGTAGCAGAAAAAAATCACCCCGGTGCCCGGGTCGGTTCCGCCGGAGCATGATCTGCTGAACCGGTGTCGCAGGCAATTCCGGTACTGGCCCGTGCCGACAGGGAATTGGACTCCGGAAGGCGGCTGGCCGGCGAATCGTCCGCGACCCGAAAAACTCAGCGCCTCGTTGCTTTTCCCTGCTTGCGCCATATAATCAGACCATGACCACCCTCTTTCCACCCCATTCTGGTCCGGAGAACGGACACTGCCTGAACGGACCGCCGAAGAGGCGAAACCGGAACACCGCTTCCAGCCTCTGCCGCCGTATCCAGGCGGGCAAACGCGGTCACCGGCAGGATCCAGCGAACACCGGCACGACGAGGTACCGGCCATGATCCGGACCTTCGCCTACTATCTGTTCCTGGTGGTCGCCCTGACCTTCTATGGCGGGCAGGTCTGACCCTTCGTCGAATCGCTTCCGGTCTGGAAGCTCACCTCCCTGGTCGGATTCCTGCTTGCCTTCAGCCTGGCTGCGCATCACCTGCTGGCCTTGCCGGCGATCAGGAAGAAGCCGCTGACCCGCCAGTCGCAGCTGGTGTTCTTCACCCATTTCTTTCTCTTTGCGGCAGCCGGCGTCGCTGCCGGCCTCTTCAACCTCGTGGTCTTAGATTTTCCGCTGCTGAGC
>CAYYWK010000281.1:0-4791 GCA_964475345.1 uncultured Desulfobulbus sp. | reverse complement strand
GTATGACGATGACCTGACCGTCGTTGCTGACGAGTATGATGACTCTTTTCAGACGGACAATATCGATCTTTTCGAGTTTCCCAGCTACGACGAGTCGCCGCTTGCCAGGCTGAAATCCCTCGTTCTGTCCATCGATTGGGAGATTACCGATGACGTTCTCCGGCAGTTCAACGATGAGCTTGTCGACCTGAAGGATATCTGGTCCAGCGAGAAGATCTACCTGGTGTATGTACAGGCCCTGGAGAAGATCAGCAAGTATATCTACCAGGAGAAGGCCGACGCCAACCCCAACGCCATCAAGCTGTTGCTCGCCCTGTATTACAACCTCGAGAAAATGGTCTCTTCCGACACGATGAGCGAGGCAGACAAACGCGAGTTGCTGCTTGAGGACGTGAAGAAGTTCGAGCTGCTGAAAAAGCAGATCGGCCGCGAGAAAAAAATCTCCAGGCCGGAACCGGCGGAGACCCATGCGGAAGAGAGGCGGCAGCCGGTCGCTTCGGTGGGGGGCGGGGGAGGCTCGCTCTTGACCAACCTGAAGGCGATTGTCCTCGGAATCGACTGGGAAATCACCGAGGTTGAACTGGAGAGGTTGCGCGACGAGGTGCATCGTCTCGAAGATGTATTCTCCGACAGTCGGCCCAAACAGATCTTTCTGCAAGGCCTGGGCACCCTTGCAGCCTACATCAGGTTGAAAAAAAGTGATGCCCATCCCGACGCCTTCAAGCTTCTGCACTCGTTTTTTGCAGGTCTTGAGAAGATCAGCTCCGGGCCGATGACCTTCGAGGAAGAAAAGGCGGTACTGTTTCCCGAGGTCGAGAAATTCAACGTCTTCAAGGCAATTGTCGGGTCGAAGATCAAGCCCAGCAGGGCTGAGGACGAGGAGTCCGAGGAGTATGAGGAGGAGGGCGGTCCGGCGGGCAGCCTGGCTCCAGCCCTTTCAGGTTTTGCTGAGGAGGAGGAAAGGGGATTTCAGGAGGACGAGGAGGCCGCTGCTCTGGGCATCCCCTCCACGGCAATTGTAGAGGATCAGATCGACAGGTTTTTTTCAGAAGAGGATGAACTGCGAGTCGATGAGATGGGAGGTGGCCTGAAGGAAACCGCCATTGCGCCCGAACAATCGGTTTCGGTCGGTGCACTCACGGAATCGCGGCTGGAGACCATATTCCAGGCTGAGAGCCCTTCCGTTTTCGCTCGAGTCGATCAGGAAATCGCCTTGCAGGGCGTGAATGTCGAAACCGAAGCGGATGATGATTCCGGAGAGGAGAGGCTGCCTCTCGAGGCCGGCCAGCTTGCCCCGGCCCTGGCGACGCTGGATGAAGAGCTGCCAGCCGAACGTCGTGGAGAACTGCAGGAACCTGTTCACAGCGAATTTGCCGTCGACGTCGAAAGCCGCCTTGACGATTTCTTCAAGGATTTTGATGTGCTCGATGAGAAGCCGGGTCAACTTGCAGCAGAACCAGGGCCTGTCGCAGCGTCTGATTCGGGACCCTTCGCCCCCGCGGAGCCTGCAGGGGAATCCGCGCCTGTTTCGAACCGGGATGCCGCGCTGCAAGGCGTTCATGTCGAGACGGAAGATGATGACGACTCAGGGGAGGAGCCGCTGGCATTCCTCGGCGAGGACCTGGCTCCCGCCCTTGCTGGCGAAGGTGAAGGATACGATCTGTCCGACTCAATGGCGCCTGCTGCGGAACTTTCCAGCTCTCCTGCCGGGGAGGAACTTGAACTAGAGCCTGCCGTCACTGCCTTTGAGGTGCCTGAGGGAGTCTCGGAAGAGATCGAAGCGACTCTTGCCTTCGAGGATCAGCCTGCAGAGAATGGAGCAGGGGAACCTGCCCTCGCCTTTGCGGAGCAGTCGGAACTGTTCGGGGCCGAGACTGAGCCTGCCGTCGCCGTCAGTGAGGAGCCGCCCGTTGCCCTGGAGGAACAGCTCGACGAATTTTTTGCAATCGACCAGGAAGAGCCCGCCGTCCGAGAAGAGTCGGCATCGTCCTTTGAGCCTGTGACCGCAGAAGCGGAGCTTCGCGAGAGCGAAGAGCCGGAAGGACTGGCGGAAGAGATCGAAGCGGCCCTTGCGTTCGAGGAGCAGCCGGCAGAGGATGAAGTCGGGGAACCTGCCATCGCCTTTGCGGAGGAGTCGGAGCTGTCCGGGGCCGAGGCTGAATCTGCCGTCGCCATCAGTAAAGAGTTGCCAGCTGCCCTGGAAGGGCAGCTGGACGATTTCTTTGCGATCGACCAGGAGGAGCCCGCCGTCCAGGAAGAGGCTGCAGTGTTGTTTGAAGATACCCTTGTCGAAGCTGAGTCTCGCGAGAACGAACAGCCGCAGCAGGCCGCCTCCATGTTTGTGATGGAAGTTCTGGAAGAAGGCGACGAAGAAGAAGTGATTTTCGAGCTTGCCGAAGATGAGGAAACCCCTGCCCCGGAGTCGTTCATGGCCGCCGCAGCCTCGGAACTGGTCGAGGTTCAGCCTGAAGAGGACCTGCTCCTTCAGGAAGCTGTTGCCGAAGAAGAACTGCCCGAGGCAGATGCTCAGCTTCCTCCTGGCGATGAGGAGCCTGCAGGTGCTGAGCCGGTATTCCTCGCGGCTCCTGAAGAGGCCGAGGAGGATACTGCTGAGTTGCAGCAGGAGGAGGAATCCGAGTATGCGGCGATCTTCGAAGCTGCTGAAGAACCTGTTCCTGAAGAGATGGCTGCTGCAGAGAGGGCGGAAGAAGAAGTGCCTCTGCATTCGCTTGCCCCTGCCGCCGAAGACCAGTTCGCTCCTCTTGTTTCGGATATTGAAGTTCCCGCAGGAGAAGAGGAGGCTATCGAGGAGGACTTCCTTGCGGTGGCTGAAGAAACGCCCCTTTCAGGCCTCATGGCCTGTGTCAGCTCGCTCGGGCTTTCCCTCGACGATGGTATATTCCAGGGAATGTATCGTGAAATCAACGCGCTGCGCAGCCGATATTTCAGTTCGCCTGTTGCCAAGACGTTTCTGCAGCTGCTTTCAACCGTGACCCAGCATATTGACACCTATCGCTACGAGTCGAGTTCCGAGGCCTTCGGGTTGCTGCAGTCGGTCACCGCCGCTTTTGAAGAGGCGACGGGTGACCTGCAGAGAGTCAAGGTCCAGGAAATGCTCCTGCGGGAGACGACGAAGGTGCTGCTGTGGCAGAAGGATATGCTCGACAGGCAGGCCGTGAGCAAAGGCGAGGAACGGACTTTTGCCGCTTCCGTGCGCACAGATTCCGACCAGATGTTCGGCGAGGATGATATATCCTTCACTGAAGAGGAGATTGCCGAAGAGTTCCCGGAAGGTTTCGAACCGTCCGGCGGAACCGGGGCAGCCGATGAACTGGCTGCAGCCGCCGATTTTCCCGCTGATTTCGGATCCTCACTGTACCCTGCAGACGACGCGGCCATCACCGGCGATCAGCCGGAAGTGGAAGTCTTTGCGGCGGAGGACACACTGGCCATGGATGGGGACGACTACGCCAGCCTGGAACAGGAACTGGCAGGGGAGTCGCTTTCCCGGGAGGCCGGTGGGGCAGACGAGGATCTGCTGTTGACGCAGCTGCGGGATGTCATCCGGGACGAGATGGAGGCGATCCGCAGGGAACTGCAGGAAAGCTTGGAGAACCTGCGGCAGGATATGCTGGATAGAACAGGCAGGTAAAACAGAAAAAAAGAGAGATAGACTGCTCCTGCCGTACGGGCGGCAGCAGGATGCCGGGAGGGCCGACAACCATAAAGGCGCGCGGAGGATGAGTATATTCCGCCTCTGCGGCCGGTTCAGGCCAAAAACCACCATCAGGACCGATTCACAAAGGGCTGCCCTTACCGGGGCAGCCCTTTTTTGTTGCCAACTGCCGGCGCCCCTGCACCTCTTCAGTGCCGCAGCGCGGCCAGGCTGAGGGCCAGGTAGAACAGCAGCCAGATCACGATGGCGGCTGTCATTGCCTTGAAAAACCGCTGTCTCCGGTGCATCAGCAACAGTGCCAGCAGCAGGGAGGCAGGAAACAGGACGCCTGCGACCAGAGGCGGCAGGTAGCGCAGCAGTTCCTGCAGGCCAAGGAAGAACCACGGACCGGTGATGTAGGAGACGCCGAGTTTTTCGGGATCGATCGGGGCGGCGATGCAGACACTGAGCAGCAGGACGACACCCGCGACCGGGAGGTTGTCGCTCAGGCGGATCCGGTATCGCCGCAGGTGCTCCCAGGCGAGCATCAGCCAGAGCAGGTCGAAGGTGATGATATGGGCCACGTACACCCGCTGCATACCATGATCCGAGATGGCGAAAAAGGTGGTGTTGAGGACCTGTCCGACGATGGGGATCGAGGTCAGGATCGCCTCGGCGATTGCCCCGGCCGATGAACCGGTGGTGTCGGCGCGCAGCACGTAGCCCGTGAAGAGCAACAGGAGGGCCACCGGCAGCGAGGCGATCAGCCGCGCCCACTGGGCCGTGGTGTAGCTGTCGGTGACGGGGTAGACGACCACCAGGTGGACGACGGCCAGCAGGAAGAACAGCTGGCTGGAGTAGAAATGCAGGGACCGGAAATAGCCGCCGAAGGGGACCAGCAGGTCCATCCCGGCGGTGGAGTAGTACGGGGCGGCGGGATCATACTGGAGGGCGACGAGGACCCCCGAGGCAAGGGATATATAGAGGCAGACCAGGCTCCAGGCCCCCCACTTGATGCGGCTCAGATATGCAAGGGTGTATGGTGGCATGCGTGCCGTTTACGTCAGAGGGTGACGATATAGAACGGCGGGTCCTGCCGCTGTTCCACCGGGTAGGTTTTCAGCGGGGTTTTCGCC